>CANQAO010000028.1 GCA_947589375.1 uncultured Bacilli bacterium
AACAAGTAATCGTTCTTTTAAATCGCAGGGGTTTTTCAACTATTATAAGTTGTAATGAATGTGGTTATACTCATAAATGTCCAAAATGTGATATTCCACTTACTTATCATAAAAGTTCTAATAGTATGAAATGTCACTATTGTGATTATACCGCCCCTAAACTTTTAGAATGTCCTGAGTGCCATAGTAAAAACATCAATTCTTTAGGCATGGGCACAGAAAAATTAGAAGCTCTAATTAAAGACAATTTTCCGCAAGCTAAAGTCGTCCGTATGGATATCGACACGACTAGAAACAAAGGATCACATGCTAAAATCATTAATGATTTTAAAGAAGGTAAATATAATGTGTTATTAGGCACCCAAATGATTTCTAAAGGTTTAGATTTTCCTAATGTTACCTTAGTCGCGGTTATGAATGGCGATAGTTCTTTGAATGTGCCAGACTTTAGAAGTGCTGAAAGGACTTTTGAATTATTAAATCAAGTCGCGGGAAGAGCCGGCAGAGGCGATAAAAAAGGCGAAGTAATTATTCAAGGCTTTAATATGAATCATTATAGTATTTTAGCGGCCAGCAAACATGATTATGAGCGTTTCTATAAAGAAGAATTAAAAATTAGAAAAACTTTAAAATATCCACCTTATTATAATCTTTGTCAAATTAAAATAAGTAGTAAAAATGAACAAAAAGTTTTTGAAGAAGCTGACAAAATTGCCTATTATTTAAGAAAAGAACTTAAAGATAATATTATTCTAGGTCCTAGTGCGGCCAGTATTCCTAAACTTAATAATACTTATTATGCCGGCATTATCATTAAATTTAAAAACACTAAGGATATCATTCAAAATTTAGAATTTATCAATAATAAATATAAAGTAGGTAATCAAGTGCGGGTAGAAGTCGATTTAAATCCTTTAAAACTATAGTTATTTTAAATTATTTATGGTAAAATAATTATAGTAAAGGAGGCTATGCTATGGCTGAAATTAAAAATCCTCATATCGTTTTCATGGGCACGCCCGATTTTAGTGTCCCAGTTTTGGAAGGATTAATCCAAAACTATGAAGTAAAAGCCGTCGTCACACAGCCTGATAAACCTTTTGGAAGGAAAGGTGAACTTAGGCCATCACCGATTAAAGAAGTGGCTTTAAAAAATAATATTTTATGTCTGCAGCCTCATAAAGTAAAAGAAATTATCGAAGAAATTAAAAATATCAGTCCCGATATTATTATTACTTGTGCTTATGGACAGATTTTACCCAAAGAACTTTTAGACATTCCGAAATTAGGATGCATTAATGTTCATGCTTCATTACTACCTAAATTACGTGGTGGGGCGCCTATTCATCATGCCATTATCGATGGTTATGATAAAACTGGAATTACAGTCATGTATATGGCTGAAGGTATGGATGATGGTGATATTATCAGTACCTGTGAGACTAAAATAACTGATACCGATACGGCTTCTACACTTCACGATCGCTTAAGTGAAATGGGTAAAAATTTACTTTTAGAAACTTTACCTAGTATTTTACAAAGAACCAATAAACGATTTAAACAAAATGAAAATGAAGTAACTTATGCACATGTGATAAAAAGAGAAGATGAAAAAATTGATTTTAATAAAAGTAAAATAGAAATAAACCATCAAATTAGAGGTTTAAATTCTTTTCCAGGGGCTTACGTTTTATTAGATGACAAAATAATGAAAGTATGGTCTTGCCGTCTTAGTGATCAAAAATGTTCTAAAGCTAAAAATGGCGAAATTACAGCTTTATATAAAGATGGTTTTGGCGTTAAAGCCGCCGATGGCGAAATAATTTTTACAGAAATTCAGCCAGCCGGTAAAAGCAAAATGCCAGCTTTAAATTTTATAAATGGTCATCAAGATTTAATTGGAAAAATACTTAAGTAGGTGACGTATGTTTAAAAGAATAAGGGAAAACGAAAAATACCAAAAAATAAAAGAGCTTTGGCAAAATCCGAAAACCCATTCGATTATTGTTTTAATTTTTTGGTTTATTTTTATCGCACTAGTTATATTATTTTTAAGATTATCCGCACCAACGCCAAATACAAGTTCTAAACCTTTACCTACAAGCGATAATTTTGAAAATATATATAGTTATGAATTTAGCTATTATGATAATCATACTATAGTTCATGGACAAGCTTATAATGATAAACAAGAATTTATTTTAGGTAATAATAGATATTACTATGATGAAAATATATATCAAATAAATGGGGATAACGTCATTAAACAAAATTTAGATTTAGGCAATTTAAAAATCACCCCGAAAATGCTTAATAATTTATTAGGTAAATTAACGGGAACTGAGCAAGCAGAATATACTAGATATTTAGTTCCATTAGACCGCTTTATTAATTTATATGAAATTGATACGGATGCGGATCTTACTAAAGCAATGACTTATAATATTATCGTTGATGTTTATAAAAAAAATAAGGCTATTAGTAAAATTGTTTTAGATTTAACTAATTATCATATCTTTAGATTTAATAATAATATTAAAGAGAATATAACAATTTACTTTTATAACATCAATAAAGTAACTGATTTTACAAATGAATTTACGAAAATAGTAGGAGGTATAAAATGACAATTCAACTTATAATTTTCTTAGCTGCTCTTGCAGCGGTAATTTTCTTTTTTAAAAACTTTAATGCCAGCATTTATTTTATTGTTATCGTCGATATTTTCTTAAGGATTATCACTTATTTAAAAATGAATTATTTACGTAATGATGCCTTTAGTTTTTTAGGCGTAGTACCAGCGGATATTCCAACTATTTTAAATAGTTTTGAGTTAGGTGTTTTTAATGAAATATTAATGGTGCTTTATGTAATTGTTTATATTATTTTTGAAGTTCTTATCATTAGATATTTTGTTAGAAGAAAATTTTAGAAACTATAGTGAAAAAATTTAAATTCTCCAAGGTTATATGAAATCTGGAATTAAGGCACCATAAGTGTCTTTTTCCTTTAAGAACATTTGTACTTATAAAGTAAATGTGATATAATGAAAGCGGTGGTAATATGTATGCATATATAAAAGGAATTGTAACAGATATTGAAAGTAGTTATATCATTTTAGATAATAATGGTATTGGTTATTTAATTTATACTGCAAATCCATATTCTTTTAATATCGGTGAAGAATATATGGTTTACTTATATCAGAATGTTAGAGAAGATGAGATTAGTTTATATGGTTTTAAAACTAAAGAAGAAAAAGATTTATTTTTAAAACTAATCGGCGTTAAAGGATTAGGATGTAAAATGGCTTTGCCGATGATTGCAACTGGTAGTACATCAGGTATCATCGATGCCATTGAACGCGAAAATGTTTTATATCTTAAAAAATTTCCGAAAATTGGTGATAAAGTCGCTAGACAAATTATTTTAGATTTAAAAGGAAAATTAGTCTCTAAAGAAGAAGCACCAACCGATAATTTTGATGAACTTATAGAAGCCCTTAAAAGCCTTGGCTATAAGACATCTGATATTAACCGAGTTTTAAAAATGATTAATCCCACTGATGATATTGAAATGCAAATTAAAGAAGCTTTAAAATTATTGCTTAAGTAGGTGAGAAAATGATTTTAGTAGTTAATATATGTGGTTTATTAATTGTAATCGGTACCTGCCTGCTGGCACTATCTTGGCTTATCTATGGTATTTTACTTTTAATTGGTAAATTTAAAAATAAAGAAATAGTAAGTGATACATTAAAAAAAAGCTTATATGTAATCACGACAATTCCCTTTATAGCTTCAGGTTTATATGTTATTAGTGTTTTATTTATTAAGGCCCCATCAACTCAAGAAAAAATTCTCATGACTATATTTGGCTTATTTTTAATTATTTATCCCTTAGTTAAATTAAGAGGTAAAATCCAAGATATTAATTACTTTGGAGATGTGTAATAGCCAAACACCCTTTTAAAGAAGAAAACGTGAACGCTAATAAAATATGATTTGATGTAAATAGTTAATAATTATGAAAAACAAAGATTGAGGTGACTAACATGGATGAAAGAGTAGTAACTAATCATGAACTTAAAGAAGATACTTTTGAAGGTACGATTAGGCCTGATAGTATTGATGAATATATTGGTCAAAAAGAAGTAAAAGAAAACTTAGAAGTTTTTATCAAAGCCGCTAAAATGCGTGATGAAGCTTTAGATCATGTACTTTTATATGGCCCTCCGGGTCTAGGAAAAACCACGCTGGCCTATATCATCGCTAATGAAATGGGCACGAATATAAAAACGACTAGCGGACCTGCTATCGAAAAAAGTGGTGATTTAGCCGCTGTTCTTTCGACTTTAGAACCAGGCGATGTGTTATTTATCGATGAAATTCATCGCATTCCGAGATATATTGAAGAAATTTTATATTCAGCGATGGAAGATTTTACTTTAGATATTATTGTTGGTAGTGATTCGTCAAGCCGTAATATTAGGATTGATCTTCCACCTTTTACTTTAGTGGGAGCGACAACAAGAGCTGGTGATTTAACTGGACCACTACGCGATAGATTTGGTATTGTTTCAAAATTAAATTTCTATACTGAAGATGAACTTAAAGAAATTATTATTCGTACTAGCCGTGTTTTAGAGACAAAAATAGATGAAAATGCCGCTATCGAACTAGCAAGAAGAAGTAGGGGTACGCCAAGAATTGCCAATAGATTATTCAAACGTGTGCGTGATTATGCTTTAGTTATGGGTAGTGGAACCATTAATTTAAAAATTACCAAAATTGCTTTAGATAAACTTAAAGTGGATGCTTTAGGTCTCGATGAAACGGATTACAATTTATTAAAATCGATTATTGATAAATTTAATGGTGGACCGGTCGGTATTGATGCCTTAGCTTCGTCTATCGGTGAAGAAGCAACAACCATTGAAGATGTTTATGAACCTTATTTACTGCAAAATGGCTTTTTAAAAAGAACTAGTCGCGGTAGAGTCGTAACCGAAAAAGCTTATCAGCATTTAAAATTAAAACAGCAATCAGAACTTTTTGGAGAAATCGATGAAGACTGAGGATTTTGACTATTATTTACCCGAAGCCTTAATCGCCCAAACACCGCTTCAAAAAAGAGACTCATCAAGACTGATGGTTTTAGATAAAAAAACAGGGGCCATTTCCCATCGCACCTTTACCGATATTTTAGATTATATCGAAAAAGGCGACACGCTTGTTTTAAATGATACTAAAGTAATTCCCGCGAGAATTTTTGGCATTAAAGAAGAAACAGGCGCTAGTATTGAACTTTTACTTTTAAATGAAGAAAATGGAAAGTGGAAATGTTTAGCTAAACCAGCTAAAAGAGTTAAAGAAGGCACCATTATTAGTTTTGGCGATGGCCTATTAAAAGCTAAATGTACAAAAGTATTAGAAGAAGGCATTAGATATTTTGAACTTATTTATCATGGCATTCTATATGAAATATTAGATAAGTTAGGGGAGATGCCACTCCCACCTTATATTCACGAAAAATTACAAGATAAAGATCGTTATCAAACAGTGTATGCGAAAAATATCGGTAGTGCGGCCGCGCCAACAGCGGGATTGCATTTTACCAAAGAACTTTTAGAAAAAGTCAAAGCAAAAGGGGTAAACGTTGTCTATATTACACTGCACGTCGGTCTTGGAACATTTAGACCCGTAGCCGTTAGTGACGTTACCAAACATAAAATGCATAGTGAATTTTATGAAATGAGTAAAGATGCGGCCGACATTTTAAATAAGACTAAAAGAGAAGGCAAAAACATTATTAGTGTGGGCACAACCACCACTAGAACCTTAGAAACGATAATGAATTTATATGGAACCTTTAAAAAATGTGATGGTTTTACCGATATCTTTATTTATCCTGGATATCAGTTTAAAGCTATAGATAAATTAATTACCAATTTTCATTTACCCAAATCGACTTTAATCATGTTAGTAAGTGCTTTAGCTGGGAAAGAAAATATTTTAAAAGCTTATAAAGAAGCGGTAGCTCATGAATATCGTTTCTTCTCGTTTGGTGATAGTATGTTTATAAAATAAAAGAGGTGATACATTGTGGTAATAGTGATTGCGGGACCAACTGGAACTGGCAAAACCGAACTTAGTTTGTTTTTAGCTAAAAAGTTAAATGGGGAAATCATCAATGCTGATAGTACGCAAATATATAAAGGTATGGATATTGCCACTAATAAAGTTATAGATATGAAAGGCGTGGAACATCACTTATTAAGTATGATTGATATCAATAAAGAATATTCGGTTTTTGATTATCAAAAAGACGCTAGAGAAAAAATCGATGATATCATAAAAAGAGGCAAAACCCCAATTTTAGTTGGTGGCACAGGTTTATATATTAAAGCCGCTTTATACGATTATAAGTTCAGTCCTAAAGCTAATAACGAATATGAAGGCCTCAGTAATGATGAACTATATAAACAATTATTAGCCGTCGATCCTGAGACGACTATTCATTTAAATAATCGCGTTCGCGTTATCAGTGCTTTAAATTATTATGAAGCTAATCAAAAACCTTATAGTGAAAAAGAAAAAACCGATAAACTTTTATATGACACTTTATTTATTGGCCTTACAGCTGATCGTGATCTACTTTACTATAAAATAAATCAAAGAGTCGAAAAAATGCTTGAACAAGGTTTAGAGGAAGAAGCCAAACTTTTATATGATACGGGCATCCGCAGTAAAGCCGTCATGACGCCGATTGGCTATAAAGAACTTTTTGAATATTTTGATGGACATATTACGTTTGATGAAGCCATAGAACTTATTAAACAAAGAAGCCGTCATTATGCCAAAAGACAATACACCTGGTTTAATAATCAAATGAATTTAACATGGTTTAAAACTAATTATGAAGATTTTAATGCGACCTGTATGGAAGTATTAAACTATATTAAAAATAACTTGTAAAAAATGTTATCACATAACTTTAGAAAAAAACAATTCCAGATTTAGGAATTGTTTTTAATATAGTAAGCATAATATTCTTCTAAAGTTAACTTTTCATCAGTCATTTGTTTAGCTATCTTTTCACCCACATAACGATAATGCCATGGTTCATATTGATATCCCGTAATATCTTCTTTATCTTTTGGAAATCTTAAGATAAAGCCATATTTATAAGCATTTTTTTGTAGCCATCTAAAAGCATCAGTATTTTCAAAATTGTTATCAATTTCATTAATGTCTAAAGCTAAACCTGTCTGATGTTCAGAAAAACCAGCTCTAGCTGAATAAGTGTCAGCGGCTTCCTTGCCATCTCTAGCTACATAATTATCATATAAATTAACTTGATATTTATAACTGCGATAAGCCGAAGCATTTTTAATAATAATATTATCTAAAGTCGCCGCATCACTCATCTGCATAAAAGCATAAGCCGCTTCTTTGCGAAGGGAACTATTTACGCCGCCATTATATTTAGCTGTTAAGGTAATTAAATCATCTGGTTTATAGTCTTCAGTTAAATAATAGTATTTATTTACTAACATCACGATATCATCTTCAACATTAGTTTTAGTGACATCTTCATATTTAACTTTGTCTAAATTAGAGTTTACATCAGCCACAACTTTAGAAAAATCTAAATCATGACTTTTATAGTAAGTTAAATAGCGTTTTAAATTATCTTTAATATAATATTTTTCAGCTTGTAATTTTAAAGTTATAGGATCAACATTGTTACTTACTTTTTTCGTTTTCTCTTCTTTTTGATTATTTAGAAAATAATATATACTTATCCCACCTAATAGAATAAGAATAATCAGGAAAATTAATATTTTTTTCTTATGCATAATTAATCCTTATCTAAATAGTAAGCATAATATTCATCATAAGTAAGGTTACTTTTTTTAACTTTAGTAGCCAGGTTGGTGCCTAAATAACGATAGTGCCATGACTCATATGAATAACCAGTGATATCTTCTTTACCTTTCGGATATCTTAAAATAAAACCATATTTATGGGCATTTTTCTGTAGCCATTTAAAGGCCTCAGTCGTATCGAAATTATCCCCTGAAGCTCCATAAGTAATAACATCTAAAGCAAGACCGGTTTGATGTTCAGAAAAATCTGGTCTAGCCGCAAAAGCATCAGCTTCTTCTTCACCATTAGTTTCTTTATAGGTATCATAAACCGCTTTTTGGGCTTCATAAGTTCGATATCCTGAATTAATAATTAACGTAATATCTTCTTTTTTCGCCGCATTAAACATATTTTTAAAAGCTTCATAAACTTCATTTTTAATCATCGCGGTTCCATAACAATACCAATTACTGACACTGACAATATCTTTAGGAGCATATTTTTCGGGTAGGGCATGATACTTGTTAACCAAGATTGCATTTCCCTTATCCATATCCGTTTTTTCGGTATGAGTATAAAAATCATAATTGCGTTTGACATTAACATCACGCACTACTTTTTCATAATCGATTTTATTGCTTTGTTCTAAAAGCTTATTAATATAACTCGTATAAGTTTTAAAATTTTTCCACATAAAATATTTTTGACTAGCTAAAGGAATTAAATGTTTGTTATAATCTGTCGTTAAAGCTTTATCGATTACTTTATTATCCATCTTTAATAAAGTGGCAATTTCATCTTCACTATAGCCGACTTTAGCTAATTTATATTCATTACTCGTAAAGTGTTTATATAAGCAAAAGCCTGTAATCAATAATGCGATTAAAACAATAATCACAATTAAACCGATAATCGGACCCTTTCTAATTTTTCTTTTCGTATACACCATATCATCACCTTGATATCATTATAACACATTTTTAACTGAAAAAACGAAAAATGTGCTATAATGACTATAGTGATGTAAGATGGAAAGAGAAGTAAATGGTGAACAAGAGAAAATTGATAAAGAAATTTTTATAATTAAAGTAGTTGTTTTAATTGTTCTAATTATTGCTTTTATTATTCTCATAGTTTATTTAGTATTCGCGCCTACTATTGATTTAAAAAAGAGTAAAGAAATTTCCATCACTTATCCGAAAGTTTATAAAGAACCGGGATATAAAGCGAAATCGTTATTTAATGATTTAACTAACAAAGTTAAAGTTAAAGGCAAGGTTAATTCCCAAAAAATTGGAACTTATAAGATCACTTATATCGTAAAAAACTTTCTGTTTACTGCCGTGACTACGAGAAGTGTCAAAGTTGTCGATAAAGAAAAACCACAAATAATTTTGAAAGGTAAAGAAGAAACGGATGTGTGTCCTAACGCCAACTACCAAGAAGAGGGTTATGAGGTTACCGATAATTATGATAAAGATTTAAAAGATAAAGTCAAAGTGACAGTTACGGATAATGAAATCGTCTATACCGTTAAAGATTCTTCCGGTAATAAGGCTAAAGTAATTAGAAAATTAATCTATCAAGATAAAATAAAACCCGATTTAAAATTAAAAGGGTCTACTAATTTATCTTTAACTATCGGTTCTACCTATTTAGAAAGTGGTTATACCGCCATTGATAATTGTGATGGTGATGTTTGGGGCAATGTCAAAGTTATGGGCAGTGTTAATCCCAATAAACTAGGCACATATACCCTTACTTATAATGTTCAAGATAAAGCTGGAAATGAAGCTATCGCCACGCGAAAAGTCACCATTAGGAATATTCAAAAAACTAATTCTGGTTGTGGGATTGCTGGGGCGATTTATCTAACTTTTGATGATGGTCCTAACGCTTCTTCAACCGCCCAAATTTTAAATGTCTTAAAAGAAGAAGGCGTTAAAGCGACATTTTTTGTTACTAATGCCGGTCCAGATGCTTTAATTAAAAGGGCTTATGATGAAGGACATACCATTGGTCTTCATACGGCTAGTCATAAATATAATGTTGTTTATGCTTCCGTAAATAATTATTTTAATGATTTAAATGCGGTCGCTAATAGAGTTAAACGAATCACTGGCTATGATTCTAAATTTATTAGATTTCCAGGTGGTAGCAGTAATACCGTCAGTCGTAAATATTCTAGTGGTATTATGACTAGATTAGCTAGTGAAGTAGTTAATAGAGGATATAAATATTACGATTGGAATGTCGATTCCGGTGATGCCGGCACCTGCGCTAAAAGTAAATCATCTAGCTGTGTTTATAGTACTACCACTAGATATTTATCTAAAAATAAATGTAACATGGTATTAATGCATGATATTAAATCATATACAGCTGATGCCTTGCGCAATATTATAAAATATGGCAAACAAAACGGATATATTTTTAAACAAATCGATAGTTCAACGCCTATTGTTAGTCAAGGGATTAATAATTAATGGTTATTCAAAAAGAGACGAGGAGGAGATAAAATGAAAAGAATTTTAAATTTATTAACGATAATGGCTATGGCTATAATTTTAACTGGTTGTAATAAAGACAATAAGGAGTTATCACTAAAAGAAGCACTTAGTAAAAAGTATGATTTTTATAAACAGATAAAATGCTCAGCGATGAAAGACGAAATTGTTGATTTGAATTGGGGCATCTTTGCCACTAAAGATAAAGTTTATGAATTGAGTTTTGATAAAATATATTCTAACGAGGAAAACTGCAAAGAAATTCCAATTGAAAATTTAGATGGTGAAATTATTGGTAGTAATGGTGCCATCTCGGTATTGACTAAGACTACGGAATATGTTTTTAGTCGTAATATGGGAAAAGGCGCATATCCTCATAAATATTATTCATTCTTTAGTGCCCTTGGAAACGAGGTTTTATTTCATGAAACTAGTTTTAAAAAAAATCCATATTTATTATCAGTAGATAATAAAATTAAGTTAGTTCGAGTTAACACCGCTGAAGATATTGGTGGGGTAAATCTCGAAATAGTAAAAACGATAGATTTAAATTATACTTTTGATGATAATGAAAAAGTAGAAAAATTAAGTAATCGTTTCATTAAGACCAATAAAGCTTATTATATGGTTAAACAAGTCAAGAGTAACAAAAAAGAATGTGAAAAATATGCTGATGTGCCATGTAAATATGCCTATACGATTACTAAAGCTGATGTTTTAACTACCAATTATAATAAAATTTTATATGCTGGCGACTATATTATCGATAAAGACTACAATGTGTATTTCTATAAAAAACAATAGCTTGATATGAAAACAAAGTATTTAATGCATTTGTTTTAAGAATAGTAATAAAGTTTAAAATGATTATTTTGTGAATTATAGATAATTAGAAAAAAAGCTGTACAAAACTGCAAATAAATGTTAAAATAATGGTGTACATAGTAGAGGGTGGTTTAG
>CANQAO010000029.1 GCA_947589375.1 uncultured Bacilli bacterium
TATAAAAATTTAGCCACCTTTGGGGGATATTGAAGGTGGCTAGGTACACAAAAAAGAATCGATATTTATATCAATTCTCTATGTATTTAAAGGCTTAAAGCCTTATGTTCCATGGCAGGGGAAGCAGGATTTGAACCCACGACATTCGGTTTTGGAGACCGACGTTCTACCAACTGAACTATTCCCCTAATTTTGCTGGCAAATTAATTATAACACATCACTTCATTTTATTCAATAACTTTATTTTTTTTCATATATTATAATAAGGTGATAGAATGTCTATTATACAGTATACAAGTAAAGAACGTGATTTACTGGCGCGTTTAATGAGAGCCGAAGCTGTCGGTGAGGGCGATTTAGGAATGCTGATGGTTGGAAATGTTATTGTTAATCGTGGTATTTCTAATTGCCTCACATTTACTAATACAAGAACTATTTCCGAAGTTATTTATCAAAACCCTGGAGGCTTTACGGGCATAAATAGTCCTTTGTTTTTTAGTAATCCAACGACCCTAGAACAAAACTTAGCCGACCGCGTCATTAAAGGTGAATATTATCATCCAGCCACTAATGCTCTATGGTTTTATGCACCAGGACCTAATCAATCGTGCAAAACCACATGGTGGGATCAAGCTTTAGCTGGCAAATATAAAAATCATTGTTTTTATGAGCCCGCTTCCGGTGTGTGTAAAGAACTACATTAAAGAATGATAAGCATTCTTTTTTTTTGACATTAAAAAGAGGATTACTGATCCTCTAATGCTTTACTTAGTTTTAATGTTTTGTTACTTTCCTTACCATCACGACTAATCGTTAAAGTAACTTCTTCGCCAATTTCATGCTTATATAATATATACTTAAAATGCGCTGAATTAGTTACCTTTTCATTATCGACTTTAACTATCACATCACCAGCTTTTAAACCAGCAGCATCGGCAGGTGAATTTTTTTCGACTTCGCCAAGGACAACCCCTTCATCAAGCGAATCATCTAGGCGCATATTATTACGATATAACATCGCTGTGTTACTAGCATCAAACATTGAAACACCAATATATGGTCTTTTGATTTTTTCACCTTTTTCTAATTTTTCAACACTACTCATAGCTACTTCAATCGGAATGGCAAAACCCATACCTTCTATTTCCGCGGTAACTAATTTCATTGATGTAATACCAATAACTTCACCATTAATATTAACTAGTGGCCCGCCACTATTACCAGGATTAATTGAAGCATCCGTTTGTAAAACTTCCATCATATAAGCGCCGTCACCACTATTAACAGTAATGGTTCTAGCTTCGCTAGATAAAATACCTTTAGTCACTGTGCCCATATACTGACTATCAATTGGCGTCCCTACAGTGAAGACCGTATCACCAATTTCTAATTTAGTACTATCACCAATACTAGTAACATTGGTAACCGCTTCAGCTGGAATTTTAAGAACTGCCAAATCAGCATAGCTATCAGTTCCTAAAACAGTCGCCTCTACTTCCTCACCACTTACGGTTGTAATTTTAACTTTATCAGCTTCAGCGACAACATGATTATTAGTTAAAACATAACCATATTCACTATCTTTTTTATAAATAAAGCCCGAACCAGAACTAATCGCACGTTCACGTCTTGAAGACTCTACATAAACTACGGCATCGTAAATTTTATCCACCGCATCAGTGATGGTATTGGTTTCCTTCACCGTTACGTTTGAATGATTACTAGTTGTTTGTACTTCTTCTTTATTACTAGTAAAATATAAAGTTCCTACTACGCCTAAGGCTGCAGCAATTAAAACAACAAATAATATTATAATTTTTTCTCGCATATTTTCCTCCTATTTTATTCCTCTGATATCATACCAATTAGTTGGGAATCCCACTTTATTTAAAATGCTTTCAAGGGAAACGGTATCGACAATGGAATCTAACACCGTCACTTCGTATTTTAATTCACCGATTAAATCGTTAAATTCATCATCCCTCAATAATTGTTTTAACATAATAACTAGGCTAAATAAGTCGTTTTTTCCGTAAACATAAATATCTTCGTCTTTTTCAATGTTTAAAATCGAATGATATTTAGAATCGGGAATCATTCTTTGCGTGCGATGGTCATATAAAATATCTTCATGCGCGCAGACATTTCTAAAATTAGCCAAAATTGATAGATATATTCCTAAAGTTTCGGCATCTAAATTATAAGCATCAGCAATATCTTGTTGATCTTCTTTTTTGAGAATGCTGTAAAATTCAGACATCGTTCCAAATGATAATACTTTAACTAAAATCCACATTGGAATATAGCCATAATTATCAATATAGTGCATAGTCGCACTGTGTTTGCGCCCATTCACTCTTATTTGTCTTCTGACTTTATTTAAAATATCATTGACATGTCTTTGGCTTAATTTATCCTCAATAAAATTACTCGGATTTAAGTAATCTTTTTCTTTAAAACCATATTTCTTTGATTGTTGATAACTGATAATTGATTTTATATTATTTTCCACAATCAAAATATTTTTAAAAAAAGTATTTCGGATTTGCCGATCAAACGTAAAAACCGCATACAATTCTTTGAATTTAGTGCCTTCTAAAAATTGATTTTTATTTCCTGGGATAGTAAACATGTGACGATAACCACTGATAAAAAAATAGTTTTCTTTAAAAAGGATTTCTCTAGCTTGTTGTTCATCATCGATGACAAGACCTCTAGCTTCTAAAATGTCTAATTGTTCATCAATTGTTTTAAATATTTTATGATCCATATTGGCCATATCATCACCCTACTATCCATTATAACACATTTTTATCAGTTTTGAACATTATCAACTATTAAAATATTTGACGACCGATTTTCTCACGACTTCGGCTATTTTGTCTTGATAAGAAGTTTTTTTCAGTAAATAACGTTCATTAGGGTTAGATAAAAAACCAGCTTCTAATAAAATCCCTGGTCTATTAATACGATGTTGCATATATTTGGTATTATTTTCTTTATACTTGCGACTAGTATTTAAATAGCGGCCCAATTCTTCTTGGAAAATAGCGGCAATTTTCACATTTTCAGGATTAATATTATCATAATAAACTTGAGCGCCATACCATGACTCGGCATCAGAAGCATTGAGGTGGACCGAAATAAACATATCACAGCCCGATTTATTAATGATATTAGCTCTTCTAGATAAATCGCTACGTTTACGATGATAAGCATTATTAACCGATAAATCATAATCGTCATAACGCGTTAAATATACTGTCGCACCATCGTTTTTTAAGGCTTTCATAATTCGGCGGCTTAATTGTAAATTTAAATCAGATTCTTTAACATTTGTATAATAAGCACCACTATCCGCTCCACCGTGTGCAGGAATAGGAAAAGTCCAAAAATATCATTATACCTTAAACTCTTGTATTTACTTACCAAAATAGTCATTTCTTCTATTTTTGGATTTAACCGATACCTCCATGTCCGGGGTCTAAATAAATAACTCTAGTTAAAAGTGGCAATTTTTTATTTTGGGCACTTACAAAATTAAAAGCACATAGTAAAAGTGCGAAAACAAAAAATATACCGATTTTATAGCTTTTCATCCAATCACCTATATAAGTATATGTTTTTAGCCCTTTTAAATTATTAAAAGTAACAGAAAAAGGCTTTTATTTAGCCTTTTAATCCTCCTTTTCGGCGGTAACCTTCATCGTGCCAGTAGCACCTTTTTTACTTACTGTAACTTGAAGAATATATTCGCCAGCTGCTAATTCATATTTATGTGAATCTTTACCTTTAAAGGTTTGATGCACTAAAGATTTATTCTTGGTATCTTTTTTGGCAAACACTTCTACCTCTAAAGTGCCTTTATCTGATAAATTGGATTTGATATTTAATTTTTGACCATCTTTAATAGTAATATAACCAAAACCTCCAGCTCCTGTACTGGCATTTTTAAGGGTGATAACAACATTATCTTCCTTTTTATTATCTAAAGCAAATGAAGAGGCGTTATAATTTATTAATACCGCTCCTATAATAAAGGCAATTACGATAATCACGGCGGTGACTAATAAAATAATTTTATTTTTCATCTTCGTTTCTCCTTATATATTTTATTTTTTCATTTTAATTCTAATGAATTCGATAATAGCAAACACAAGCCAGAAACAACCGCCTGATATTGCAAAAGTAGTTATGTCAGTTTTTTCAATTAAGCCGGCAAAAAACCAAATTGCTGCCACACACATCCATAAAGCTACTTCATATTTTTCAAAAAACTTATTCATCTTTTCTCCTCCCATTATTATTTTATGTGTTAGCGCTTAGGACATAATGTTATTTTTTTATCTTTCTTGTTTAATTAATAATGGTGATATTTTCATAATACGTTTTGCTAACATATAACCTCTTACTAACTACATTTATATTATAACTAATTGGGTTAGTTAAGTCAATAAACAATAAAGCAGAAAAAAACGCTATTTTAAGCGTTTAGATAACCAATATATACTGTTTGCATATTGGTGTTTTTTTTGCATGTTATTAATGTAAGTGTTTGTTTCGTTTTGTCTCGTTTAATAGTTACATAACCAGTTTTTAAAACATCGTATATATCTTTAATGATATATTTATATCGTTTATTTTTATAATGGATATAGGCTATATCATTAATTTTTAATTTGTCTAAATTTTTAAAATAACTAATTGATGAATTACCACTATGCGACGCTAAAATTAAATTGCCATTCCCTTCGGGCATAGATGAACCACTAATAACTTCAATATTCTTATTAACATCATTTTTTATTTTATCATTAGGATAAAATTCTTGTTTTAAATTAATAAGTGGTATTTCTAAAATGGGGTTTTTATGATTTTCCAATTGAATCGCCGGCGTAATACTTATGGTAACAGCGGCGACTAATGAAGTTAATTTAGTTAAACCTATACTTATCATATGTGGTTGTCCATTTGACATTAAAGTGTTTAGTGTCTTCAAAAGCCGTACTAGGAACTTTAACTATTTCTTCTGGTTCTTTATAGTTTTTAAGCTTAATTTTTATCTCTTCAGGGTTAGATATTCTTAAGGCTGCCAGTTGTTGTGAGCCGGCTTTATTATAAATAAGTAAGGTTTTTTTATCATATATTTTTTGTTTTAAAGATATTTCTTCCTCTTCTTGTTCTTCATTATTAAAAGTTATTTTAATCTTATTACCTTGAACTTCAATATCATGATAGGCACTATCATTAATTTCATAGTTGGTTAAAACTTTATTAGCATCTTCAATTTCAATGGTTTCTCCAACTTTGCCTTGAATTACTTCATCAGCAAATGAAGGTATTTTATCGTTTTGATTAATTAAATTAAGAATCTCATTTTTTTCTGTTTCCACATCAATGACAGAGCCACCATTGTCTTTTTCAGTTGTCCATTTTATATCGACCTTTTTAACAGTTTTCCATATCAGCTCTTGCGTCGCAATATAATACTTATCTGTTTGATGGCCAGGATATTCATATCCATAATAACCTAACTTTTCAATGTACTTTTGTTTTTCTTTAGAAAGTGAAGACACTGACCAATCTCTAAAGGCATCATAATATTTAGTATTTATGTCCTTTCCAGGTTCTATACAATAAGCCAGTCTACCATCTAATATAAACATCGTTACATGATTAGATTCAAATTTTCCATCAACTGTTAAATTAAAATAAATATTGTTTAATCTTTTGTAAGAAATATCATCAGCACTGACGTAACTAAAACCAAACCCAAATAAACAAACACTTAGAATAACCAACAAAAATTTTTTCATTTTTCCTCCCTTCTAGCCCCTTCATATAAAACATACCCTAAAAGTACCCCAAATTCCTTCTTTTTTTCCGAAATTTTCAAAATTTCCTTTTTTGCACTTTTTTTCATGCGAATTTCCCGTTTTTGCATATAAAAACTAACAAATTTTTAATTTGTTAGTTGATAAGTGGTCGTAAAAATTCTTTCATCGCTGACATATTCTAAAACTAATTTGTTTTCTTTCTTACATAAGATAATGCCTATAGTCTTATCGTGGAATGATTTTTTAATATGTTTATCTACGTAATTCATATATTCTTTTACTTGAATTATATTTTCTCTTTTAAATTCATTAGCTTTTATTTCTAAAACTACATAACAATTATGTTCCACATTAAAAAAAAGAAAATCAATTCGATGATAGGTAGGACCTATTTTTATTTTAATTTCATGTCCAGCATATAAAAAGCCGATACCTAATTCTTTTAAAAAATTATCTATATCATCTAGAATTAATTGATGAAGAGCATACTCGGTTAATTTTTCCGGGATATTTTTGGTTTTAATAATAACTGGATTTTTGATTAAGGTATTTACCTTAGGTGCTTTTAACTGTTCTTTATATCCGATTCTTTCATATTCCTTAGATTTAATACGCTCACGTAATTCACGATATGACAAATTTTGTTTTTCAGCAATATAAATATAATATTTTATGATTTGGATGTCTTTTAATGGTAAAAGCTCTACTATATGACTCCATGATAATTTGGTCGGCAATGCCGACTATTTTTGAAACATTACATAAAACTGACGCATTCGTCTTAATGTCCTTGGTGAATATTCTATTCCAAGTTCTTTGGTTAATCTTTCTGAATATTCTTTAATAAGTTGGTTTCCGTATTTAGCTCTTTTCTCTCCCCCTTGGGCTTCAATTAAAAGCTTACCTACTTCATAATAACTTTCTAGATCATGTTTGTTTTTAGAATAATCTTTAACTTGTTTATAAATTTCATTTTTAACTAAAATATCTTTAATGTTTTGATAATAATTCATTTAATTCCTCCCTCGTATAATATATTTTGTAAGTTATTTTTAACTTACAATTTAATATCTTTATAGTTAGTTTTATACTAACAATTTTTATTTATTGGTCGTGATACTCTAGTGTTAAAATATTATTGAAATATTTTTGACTGGGATCTATTCTAATTCCCCCCTGTAACCCTTTATGGCGTTTACTCTTAAAGACTGTTTCTCTTCTTATTAGTCATATTTCTTCTAACTCAGATGCTGTTTCTATTTTCTGATTAGTTCGCAGTATCCAAATCCCTAATTGAAAATATGTATTCTTTATAGTAATATACCCTATAGAAAGGCCTAATTCCTTCTTTTTTTCTTAAATTTTTTCAAAAAAAAAACATATTCTTATTTGAATATGTTAAATGGATATCTATTTGGAGTTTGTATTTCAAAAGTTAATAATTCATTAGTAGTAGGATGCATAAATTCTATTTTTTTCGCAAATAAGGCAATTGGCCCCTTTTCAGGTTTCAAATTGTATTTTTGATCGCCATATAATGGATGGTTTCTAGAAGCAAATTGCACTCTAATTTGATGTGAACGCCCAGTAATTAAATCTATTTTTACTAAAGAAAAATTATTTTTATAAGCTAATCTTTTATAATTCAAAATGGCTTCTTTACCATTGGATGACACTTTAGTAATATTTGTTTTTTCATCTTTGATCAGCTTATCTTTCATGGTACCTTCTAAATCAATTTTGCCATTTACAACAGCAATATATGTTTTCTTAAATGTTTTATCTTTAATTTGTTTACTTAATCTAGCTGCTGCTTTACTAGTCCTAGCAAACACCATAATACCACCTACTGGTCTATCAAGCCGATGTACTAAACCCAAATAAACATTGCCTGGTTTATGATATTTTTCTTTAATATATTCCTTTAGTAAAGTCAAACAATCTTTATCTTGACTATAGTCTGCTTGTACGGGTATATTAATTGGTTTTTCAATTATTAGTAAGTGATTATCTTCATATATGATTTTAATCATTGCATTCCCATCTTCCATATATACCACATGGCAAAACTAAATTGTTATGCGTTATAGGTAAGCCGACTTCGCCTGTTTCTATTTTTCCATTTGGATAAAGTGGGAGCATTTTTGTTTTAAGCATATTGCCTAACACGATATTAGAAACTCCAGTTGTATAAGAGTTAATTAATAAAAATAATGGTTTATCGCTTAAAATTTTTAAACATTCATCTAATAAAACCGCAATGTTTTTTTCAAACTTCCATACCTCTTTATTAGGACCTCTTCCATAACTTGGAGGATCCATGACAATGGCATCATATTTATGACCACGTCTTTGTTCGCGGATAACAAATTTTAAACAATCGTCAACAATAAATCTAATACTAGCATTTTCTAAACCACATAATTGCATATTTTCCTTCGCCCATAAAGTCATACCCTTAGAAGCATCTACTTGAACTACTGAGGCTCCCGCTTTTGCACAAGCCATCGTCGCTCCACCAGTATAGGCAAATAAATTTAAAACTTTTATTTCTCTATCAGCTTTTTTAATTTTATTCATCATAAAATCCCAATTAATAGCTTGCTCGGGGAATAAACCTGTATGTTTAAAATTAGTTGGGGTTACTTTAAACGTTAACTCTTTATAATGTACTTGCCAAGAATCTGGTAAATCCTTTTTAAAATCCCAGTAACCTCCGCCTTTATTAGAACGATGATAAGTGCCTATGGCATTATCCCATTTATGATCAAATGTTGTTTCCCACATGGCCTGGGGATCAGGTCTTCGTAAAATGATATTTCCCCATTTTTCTAATTTTTCACCATTCCCAGCATCTAAGCATTCATAATCTTGCCATTCATGACTTATTTTTAACATATAACCACCAATTAAATTATACATCATTATTAATAGAACTGCAATTTATAAGTCTTTTTTAATAAATTATAGCAGTTCCCCCACTTTAAATGGCCTTTATAACTGCTGATAATTGA
Organism: uncultured Bacilli bacterium; assembly: GCA_947589375.1. Lineage (GTDB taxonomy): Bacteria > Bacillota_I > Bacilli_A > RF39 > UBA660 > Coprosoma. Next base: position 8,852 of record CANQAO010000029.1, read on the forward strand.
AACACATTTTTCATCCGTATATTTATGTTTTCTAACTTTCTTTAATTTACGTTTAAATCTTCTTTTTATATTAGTTCTTAATTTCATCACGATTTTATTATTAATAATATAAAATCTGAAACCTAAAAAATCTAAACCATTTTTACTGACATTTATAATGGCTGTTTTATTATTAAGTTTTAAATTATATTTTTGGATAATTTCTTTTACTTTAATAAAACATTCTTTTAAATATTCTTTATCATTTGAAAGTAAAACTCCATCATCCATATATCTAATATATTTAACTTTCATTTTTCCCAAAATATAATGATCTAATTCATTCAAATAGAAAATAGCAAGAATTTGACTAGTTAAATTACCAATTGGCAAACCTTTGTCTTTTTGATATAGAGGAATTTTTTTAAGTTCATTAAGTCGTTTGTTTTTTTCTTTAGGATGCATATTCGAATTTTTTACCTTTTCAGCTTCTTCTTTAACCAATCTTCGAATATGATAATTTACATATTCTTCATTAGTAGTATCAATAATTTGATCTAATAAGGCAAGAAACTTTTTATCTTTGAATTTCGCATAATACATTTTTTTTAAAATCTCATGGTCAATATTATAAAAATATTTAGAAATATCAAATTTTAAAGCATATATCGGTTTACTTTTTAATTCATTCAAATATTTTTTTAACATTTTTATACCAAAATGAGTACCTTTATTAATTCTGGTAGCAATATTTCCATCAATTAAACTTTTATCTAAAAAATGAATTAACGTATTACCTACTAAATGATTAATAACTTTATCTTTGATTTGCTGACTCATAATAATTCGATATTTATTTTCTCTAATTAAAAAAATATTATATTTCCCGCATTTATACCCTTTTTTTAAAAGATTATGAATATTACATAAATTAATAGTATAATAATTATCAAATTTATATATTTTATGTTTATTTTTGGTATTTAACCTTACTTGCTTATTATAGGTCCATTTAATATTTTCAATTGATATCATTTTATCATATATATTACCTACTCTTTTCATAATTAAGCCACCCATATGATTCTTTTGAAATACTAATTAAAAAATTTCCCAGTTTAACATATTGCTTATATGATATATATTTCTTTTCCATACTTATTTTTAAATAAAAATCAATCATTTTTATTTTGGCGATTACTTGTCTTTGATAATTGATTCTACTATCATCATTAATAGTATTAGCTAAATAAACAAGTTCCAACATTTCATAACAAGTTTTCATAATATTGTCTTTAATCACATATTCACTTCTTGGAAAATTTACAATGGTAGTATCTAATCTAGTTATCATTTTTTTAATACTATCAGCAATCATTAACTTATCTTTCATAACAATTCCTCTATATTTTTTAATAATACTTCAATATTATCATTCTTACGTTCCATTAATTTTCGATAAATAAGTTCAATTCTATCGTCCGTTCCAAGAATATCAAAAAATCTTTTGTATTTGTTTCGATTAAATTTTCTTTTAGTACTAACACCATTTTCATAAACTAGATAATTTACTTTTAAACTATCCAATCTATTTATAACTCGATTTAAAGCGATAATTGGAAATCCAACTTTTTTGATATTGGATAATTCTTTTATTTTATAATCAAAAATTTTATTCATTAAATATGCATCATCACCTAAAGCTTCATAAAAATTACCACATTTAATCAAAATTACATATTCTTTGTATTTTTCTTTATAATTATTATAAACTTCTTTTAACTTCATACTTCATCCTTCCTAGAACAAAAAGCAGTATCAGTCATATTAAATATGATTATTGATACTGCTTAAGTATAAACAAGTTCTAAACAAAGTTTTTACTTTTTCAAAGGGTTACATATCAATATAGATATTCTTCCATATATCGATAAACTTTTACTAAAGCTTAAAACTTAGACTTGTATATTTTTTCTAAGATTAACTTAGAGGAATAATACTTGTTCTCTATCTTTTCTTTATGACCATATTAGTTCATAACCCATAGTTTTTAGAGAGCTAGGCACCACACTGCCGCCAGTGTTGTTCGCGTTGTTGTTGTTCAAGTTGCCGTTGCTGTTCACATTGAGCACGTTGTTCGTGTTGTTGCCATTAGGCGAGAGCCCTGATAACTATCAAAACAAGTCCCACACTAACTAATATTATCCCTACCAAACATGAAATTTGGATTTATATTCCCCTTACCTTCCCTCGGAATTACTTCCTACCAACTTTTATCTCAGAAAATCGGCCGAAAGTTTTATAAAACTTTCGGCATTATCGGCCCGGTCTCACTTCGTGAGCCGCGCTTTCCGAACTCATCAAAG
>CANQAO010000030.1 GCA_947589375.1 uncultured Bacilli bacterium
GATTTTGTTTATGGATATTTTGCGAAAGATGATGACACTTTTGTTCACGATATTGATGTTGAATATGCCAAAGAAGAGGGCATGAAAGAGGGAGCTTCGAAACGAAACATTGAAATAGCTAAAAATATGCTTGAGTTAAATTCTGATATAAAGTTTATATCACAAGCTACGGGTCTTAATGAAGAAGAAATTGAAAACTTGAAATAAAGTTTTCTTTTTTATATAATTTTTTTGATTTTTTCTAAGTAAAAAAGCATCGGGAATTTAAAAAAATTCGTTAAGTTTCTTTCTATTGACAAACAGGCATTTTTCCTTTAAAATGTAATATAAAGAAAGAGGGGATACCCAGTGTATCAAGAAAGAATAATTCTAACTCCAAAAGAGATTTTAGAAAAAGAATTTAAAATCGATACTCGTGGTTATAGACCGCAAGAAGTGGACAAATTTTTAGATACTGTCATCAGTGATTATGAAGAGATGTTTGCTCTTATGCGTGAATATGAAAGAGATAAAAAAGAGTTAATCGATGAAAATATGCGCCTAAAACAAGAAGTTAGAAATTTACGTACAAAATTAGAAGTGGCTGCTGAAACTAGTGGCAATGGTGCCAGCAACGTGGATATTTTAAGAAGATTATCTAATTTAGAAAAAATCATATATGGAGATAAATAGTATTTTGACAAACGCTGCATTCTTAGTAATGTAGAGGAAAGTCCATACTTGCACAACCTGTGATGGTTGTAGTGATTGTGCATAGGGAAAAAATAACCTATGGCAGATTTAATCTGACGACGTTTGATGACCTAAGGCTTAGCTATGGTCTAGAACATAAAGTGCCGCAGTGACGAATCTTTTAGAAATAAAAGAGTGAAACGTGGTAAACTCCGCAAGCAAGAAACCCAAATTATGGTAGGGGAACCTAATAAAAGAGAAAAGAATCTTTTATGGGACTGGGAAACCAGTAGATAGATGTTTGTCGCCTAGTGATAGGTACAGAATATGGCTTATAAAATATTATTTTATATAAGGAAGGTAATATATGAAAGAAATAGGACAGCAGCTTAAATCTGCGCGTGAAAACATGGGCGTATCGATTGAAGAAGTAGCTGAAGATTTAAAAGTAAAACCTACGCAAGTCGAAAATATCGAAGCGGGTAATTCGAATGCTTTCGATGATGTTTTTAATTTGAAATATTTTATCAGAGATTATGCTAAATATTTAGGACTTAATAAAGAGGATTTAGTCGATGAATTTAATGAATTTTTATTTGATTATACTTCTAGACTTTCATTAGAGGATATTAAGATGGCGACTAAAGAGAAAACTAAGAAAAATAATATTAAATCACCATATACAGCCGAAAAACATTCCAAAATTCCATGGATTCCTATTTTGGTATATGGACTAATAATTATTTTAATTGGTATCATTGTTTATTTTGTTTTAAATGTAAATATCGACGATGATAATTTTGAAGAAGGTACAGTCGTATCTGATAGTAAATAGGAGGATTTATGAACACACCCAATAAATTAACGATGTTTAGAATTTTTTTGACAATTGTTATTATTTGTATTTTACTTTTCCCATTCTCAGCAATGGGCATTAATGTAACGCAGATCTTTATTAACGAAACCTTAGTTATTGATATTCGTTATCTTATCGCTGGCGTTTTATTTATAATCGCTTCACTTACAGATTGTATTGATGGTTATATAGCTCGAAAATACGATATGATTACCGATTTTGGTAAAATGATGGATGCGATTGCGGATAAAGTTTTAGTCAATGCTGTACTTATTATTTTATGCGCTCAAGGTTTTATTCATCCAATTATTCCTGTAGTTATTATTTTAAGAGATACGGTGGTAGATTCTATTAAAATGATTGCTGGTAGTAAAGGTAATGTGGTAGCTGCCAGTATGTTAGGAAAAGCTAAAACAGTTGTGATGATGATTGGCCTTTCACTTACTTTATTCTATAATTTACCATTTGAACTTTGGAATTTAAGAATTGCTGACTTTTTACTTATTTTAGCCGCAATCCTTTCCATTATTTCAGGAATTCAATATTATATGGTTAACAAAAAATTTATCTTTGAAGATGGCAAAATATAAGTCATCTTTTTTTGTGCAGAATTTGACATAATTTGCAAAAAAAATAGGCAAAAACACTTGACAAGCTATGGGGGGGGGGTGATATAATATAGACAAGTATATAAAAAGGAAATATAGTGCTATTTTCTTAATGTATACTATATATTATATAAGGAGGAAGAAAAAATGAAGAAAAAAAATGTTAGGCTTTGTAGCAGTTTTATTTGCTAGCGTAGTATGTATTCCTAATGCATTAGCCCTTGGAACAGTCCAGGATATTACTAATCAAGATACTGTACATGGTAGTGAAAACAAACCTACGGTAACTATTAATCCAAGTGATAATACAAAAGTTGACAAAGTAACTATTACATATTCAAAGGTAAATGTAAAAGAACTTGGTGCTACATCTGATACTGGTGGAAACGGGACAAGACCTGCTGGATATGCTTGGGTAGGATTTAGCCTTACACCTGAAAAGGCTAATGAATCAGATAGATATCGAGTTACATATTATAACGATAAAGAAGGAAAAGAAGAAACTACTGGATGGGAAAAATTAGAAACTAACAATAAATATTATTCAGGTATTAACGCTGCTAGATTAGAATATGCAACGAAAAAAGGAACACCTTTAACTTTTGTATATGAATTTAGTTACAATAATAGTGAACCTAAAACTGATCAAACTATTACAGTAATCATTAATCCAGCTGATGTTACTTTATATGGAACTGATGATAATCAAGTAGAATGGAATGAAGCTAAATATGAAGAAGTAAAAGAAGCTGCTGAAGCTGCAAAAGCTAAACAAGAAGCTACTAAAGATGACAATGCTTTAGATAATGTTCCAAAAACGGGTTCAAGCCTTCCAATCGCACTAATTGGATTATTAGGCTTAGCTACTTTAACTGGAGCTTATTCATTACGATTAGCATACACTAGAAAATAGTATACTTAAGCAAAACTCTAAAGTAAAAATCTTTAGAGTTTTTTGGTGCTCAAAGGCAAAAATGTAAATTTAAAACAAATGTTCGTAAAAAGTATTGACATTCTATTTTTAATAAGTTACAATGGTATTGTAGGAATTAGAAAAATAAGGAGGAATTAACATGGCAAATAAAACAGCCGAAACAGATCAAAATTTAAAAAACGTTTTAGCCGATATCGAAAAACAATTTGGTAAAGGTTCAATTATGCGTTTAGGTGATGATGAAAAACGTGAAATTGACGTTATTCCAAGTGGTAGTATCGCTTTAGATATCGCTTTAGGAATTGGTGGATATCCTAAAGGTCGTATTATTGAAATCTATGGACCTGAATCAAGTGGTAAAACAACATTTGCTCTGCACGCTATTGCTGAAGCCCAAAAATTAGGTGGTAAAGTAGCTTTTATCGATGCTGAAAATTCATTAGATCCCCAATATGCTGAAAGATTAGGTGTTAACATTAGTGACCTTTTACTTTCACAACCAGATAATGGTGAACAAGCTTTAGAAATTACCGAAGCGTTAGTTCGCAGTGGTGCTATTAGTGTGATTGTTATCGATTCCGTAGCAGCTTTAGTTCCGCAAGCCGAAATCGAAGGCGAAATGGGTGATTCTCACGTCGGACTTCAAGCCAGACTCATGAGTCAAGCTTTAAGAAAACTCGCAGGAATCATCAATAAAACGGGAACGGTAGCTATCTTTATCAATCAGTTGCGTGAAAAAGTTGGGGTTATGTTTGGTAATCCTGAAGTAACTCCAGGTGGCCGTGCTTTAAAATTTTATTCATCAATTAGATTAGAAATTAGAAGAAGTGAACAGATAAAATTAGGCACGGACATTGTCGGTAATAAAACAAATGTTAAAGTAGTTAAAAATAAAATGGCTCCACCATTTAAAACTTGCGCAGTCGATATTATGTATGGCACAGGTATTTCTACTGAAGGAGAACTAGTTGATTTAGGTGTTGAAGCGAATATTTTAGAAAAATCTGGAGCTTGGTATGCTTATAAAGGTGAAAAGATTGGTCAAGGTAAAGAAAATGTTAAAGAATATTTTGCTGCCAATCCTAAAATTAGAGATGAAATTTTAAAACAAGTTCGTGATTTTTATAATATTAATAAACAACCAGATAAAAAATAAGTGACTAATCGGTCACTTTTTCTTGACTTATTTTTCTCACACTTGTACAATAATAGTAAGTGATTAAAAATCACTATATATAGATGTGGAGGTAATAATATGTCAAGTACTATTTTCTCCATTTTGCTAGTTATAATTGGACTTTTTGTAGGAATTATCTTAATGGTAATTTTAGGTTATATTAGAGGCTTTTCAGCTACAAGAAAGGCAAATTCATTAATCGAAAAAGCTAAAAAGGAAGCTGAAAAAGCTAAACGTGACAGCATCTTTGAGGCTAAAGAAGAAGCACATAAAATAAAAATCGAAACTGATAAGGAAATAAAAGAAAAGAAACAGGAAATTATCGATTCCGAAGCCCGTCTTTTAGCTCGTGAAGAAAGCATGGATCGAAGAGATCAAAATCTTCAGAATCGTGAACAGTTATTAGATGAAAAAGAAAATAATTTAAACCAAAAACAAAAAGATATTCAAAACAAGCAAGTGGAGCTTGAACATGCTAAAGAAGAACAAATAAAAGAATTAGAAAAAATTTCTGGCTATTCTAAAAAAGAAGCCAAAGCCCAAATTATGAAAAATGTTGAAGAAATGATGGACTTAGAAATTTCTTCATACATTAAAAATCGTGAAGCCGAAGCCAAATTAGAAGCTGATAAACAAGCTAAATCAATGATGGTTTCAGCTATGCAAAAATATGCTGCTGATGTCGCTAATGAACAAACTGTTACAGTCGCAACATTACCTAATGATGAAATGAAGGGACGTATTATCGGTAGAGAAGGAAGAAATATTCGTACTATTGAAGCTGTTACAGGAGTTGATTTAATTATCGATGATACTCCTGAAGCTATTGTTTTATCTAGTTTCGACCCTTACCGTAGGGAAATTGCTAAAGAAACCTTAGATGCCCTTATTAAAGATGGCCGCATTCATCCAGGCAGAATTGAAGAAGTATACGATAAAACAGTTAAAGAAATGAAAAATAAAGTTATGGAATATGGTGAAAATGCCTTATTCGAACTTGGAATTACTAAAATGGATAACGATTTAATTGAAATTTTAGGTAAATTACATTTCCGAACTAGTTATGGACAAAATGCCTTAAAACATTCGCTAGAAGTGGCCCATATTGCTGGCTTATTAGCTTCAGAATTAGGGGAAAATGTCAATGTTGCTAAACGTGCCGGACTATTACATGATATTGGTAAAGCTATCGATCACGAAGTCGAAGGTAGCCATGTAGAAATCGGCGTTAAACTCGCACAAAAATATAATGAAAATGAAACCGTTATCAATGCGATTGCTTCGCATCATGGTGATACAGCGCCAACTAGTGTGATTTCCGTTCTAGTGGCGATAGCTGATGCTTTATCAGCCTCACGTCCAGGTGCTAGAAACGATTCGCTTGAAAACTATGTTCAAAGACTAACCGAACTTGAAAAAATCGGTAATGAAATTCCTGGAGTTGAAAAATCATTTGCCGTACAAGCCGGAAGAGAATTACGCGTCATTGTTAAACCTGAAGATATTAGTGATACTGAAAGTGTTAAAGTAGCTAGAGAAGTTAAAAAACAAATTGAAGACACTTTACAATATCCAGGAACAATTAAAGTTGTGGTTATTCGTGAAACAAGAGTAACTGAGGAAGCTAAATAGGCTTCTTTTTTTTAAACATCAGGATTTTCTAAATCATCACTAGAATCACTAGTAAAAGCCACATAAAGAACAATAATAGTTGCAATAACTGTTAATATTCCGGCATCGATTTGTAAGTTAGCGGTTTTAGTATCTATATTATTTTCTTCTTTAACGCCTTTATCGATAACATCGATAATTAAATAACCTAAAGCGATAAGCAAACCAATAATCCGGTAAATTTTTAAAATATTATCGGCTTCCTTATTACTATATATAGGTTTTTGTTTTTGAAATTTTAATATTTGATTATAAGTTAAAGTTAAAGAAACAATTAAAAGTAAAATAAATAAAAGCGTAAGTCCAAACTGCCATTTTGATAATTTTAATTCTTCGTAATCGTAATTGGTCATTCATTTTCGCGAAGCTTTTTTAATTCTAAAAGCTCACTTACTGTTACAAACTTATAACCTTTATCTTTTAAACTTTTAACTACTGTTTCAATTGCGTTAGCGGCATAAGCATGATTGTCATGCATGAGAACAATACTGCCATCTTTAACATTGGGTAAAACATTTCTAAGGATTTTATCTTTACTTTTAACTTTCCAGTCCCGAGAATCAACATCCCATAAAACAAAATATAAATCCGTATAAGATTTTAAACGGTCAGAATATCCCCCATAAGTTGGTCTAAAAAGTTTAGGCGTAAAACCAGTGGCTTTTTGAACCTCTTCTTGAGTTTTATTAAGCTCCCGTTCAAATTCTTCTCTAGATAGTCTATTTAACCATTTGTGGCTATAAGAGTGATTGCCGATTTCACTACCTTCTTTAAGCATTCTAGTTAAGGTTTCATCATAGAAATCTACTTTATTACCAATGACAAAGAAAGTCCCGCAAGCATCGTATTTTTTTAAAACATCTAATATTTTACTGGTGTATCTACTGGGGCCATCATCAAAAGTTAATGCAACAATTCGATCATTATAATCGATATTTTTCTTTTTGATATTAAGATAGATATCAGTATTTTTAGATTTATCGATATCGATTAACAATTTTAAAGAATTTAAAGGAATATCTAAATAGATAATCTCATTTGTTTTGTTTTTTAAAATCGCGGGTCCAAAGTAAATCGTTAAATTTTCATCATCAATCGTAAAGTAATCATAACTAACGTTACTTAAAAAATCCATATCTGCTTCTTGGTATTTTTCTAAAAGCTTTTGTTTAATATCATAATCTAAGACATCTAAATCCTCAATAATATCTTCCATGCTTAAAAATTTATGCGTGTTTTTATCATAAGTAAAAGTTTTAATTTTATTTATTTTTTTATCCGTTTTTATTTCTGTATTTAAACTGATATTAATCACACTTTCATTTAACTCTTTATAAGTATAAGAAATATTAAGCTCAGGTGTTTTTTCTTTTTGCGATCCTTTTTTGAAATTGGTGTATATTTGATTAACATAGCTACTAACAGCATCGTCTAAAGCACCGACGTTAGTAACGGGGTAATTGATACTTATAAGCTCCTTATCATTTTCGATAATGGTTACGACTTCTTTATGACTGCAGCCAGTTATGCAGAATAAAGGAATGATTAATATGAGTAATTTTTTCATAGTCTCACCTAGACAAGTATATGCCGAAATAGCCACTATTATGTATGAACAAAAAAGCGAACATTTTACCTTTTTATAAACAAATAAAACAATTTTTAGAAAAACCTTTTTTTAATCAAAAAAACGTTTTTGTTTAAAAACAAAAAAACCATTTTTTCGATTTTTTCACTTTTTGGCAAAAATACACTTAGTCCTTAAAAATGATAATTTCTTTGAAAAATAAGGCAAAAGTCCAAAAAATAACCATTTGTTACTAAAAAACAAAAATTCAAAAAAATTAAAAATGTCAAGTTGTCAAAAATTTATTTTTTTCATTTTTGGTGAAATTAAAGGGCTGACGATAAGTGGTGAAAAAAAGTTTCAAAAAAGCGAACATTTAGTATTGACCTTTGACCATCATAGCGTGTATAATTGAATTACGATATAGGAGGCATAGTTATGATAGACATGGAAGATGCATTAACAAAATTACAAGTAATCAAAAGAAACGGTAAAAAAGTCGAATGGAACGGCACTAAAATTGCCGTTGCTATTAAAAAAGGTTTCGATAGTGTTAAAAATGAAGATGGTGAGTATAAATACGATGAAAAAGATATCAATAAAGTATTTAATGCTGTAGTTAAGCGAATTGAAAAAGAATATTTACCATTAGAAAAAATCAAAATAGAACAAGTTCAAGATTTAATCGAAGAAGAACTTAAGAAAAATTATGAGGACGTTTATAAATCATTTTCTGAATATCGTGAACGTCGTAATGCTTCAAGACAAATGTTTTTTGGCGAAAAGAAGCAACACAAATTTTTAAAGACCATTGAAAGCTTAGGTCTTAAATCATCATTAGAAGAAAACACTAAAAGAGAAAACGCTAATGTCGATGGCGATACAGCTATGGGAACAATGCTGCAATATGGTAGTACAGTTTCTAAAGAATTTGCCAAAGCTTATTTAATGAAACCAAAATTTGCTGAAGCTCACGATAATGGTGATATTCATATTCACGATATGGACTTTATGCCGATGGGTACTACTACTTGCTGTCAGATTGATTTAAAGAAATTATTCGATGGTGGATTCTCCACTGGGCATGGTCATTTAAGAGCTCCTCAAGGCATTATGAGTTATTCTGCTTTAGCAGCTATTGCGATTCAATCTAACCAAAATGACCAACATGGTGGTCAAAGTATTCCGGCTTTTGATTATTATCTCGCACCAGGGGTTCTAATTACTTTTAAGAAACATTTTAAACAATCTATTAGTGATTTCTTAGATTTCACTGAATTTGGTAATTTTATCAGTATGGAGAGAATTGCTAAAGAGATCGATAAATTAAAATCAATAGAAGTTGATTTAAGTATTTTTGATAGTTTTGCGAAAGATTCTGATGAAGTTAAACGTTTATTTAAAAAAAGTTATGATCGCGCTCTAGCGAAAACTAATCGTGAAACTTATCAAGCCATGGAAGCATTTATTCATAATTTAAATACCATGCATTCTCGTGCGGGAGCTCAAGTGCCATTTTCATCAATTAATTTTGGTACGGATACTTCACCAGAAGGCCGAATGGTTATTAAAAATTATTTATTAGCGACAGATGCCGGGTTAGGTAATCATGAAACGCCAATATTCCCAATTTCTATTTTTAAAGTAAAAGAGGGCGTTAATTATTTCGAAGAAGATCCTAACTATGATTTATTTAAATTATCTTGCGAAGTTTCCGCTAAAAGATTATTCCCTAATTTCTCATTTATCGATTCAACTTTTAATAAAGAAACTTATGATCCTAATGACTACCGCACAGAAGTTGGTTACATGGGATGTAGAACGAGAGTCTTAGCTGATGTGACAGATCCCAATAATCAGATAACACCAGGCAGGGGTAATTTATCATTTACTTCAATTAACTTACCGCGTTTGGGTATTAAACATGGTATTGTTAGTGGCAAAACCGATTTAAAAGGTTTTTATCAAGAACTTGAAGAATTAATGGATTTAGTTAAAGATCAATTACTTGAAAGATTTGAAATTCAATGTTCAAAACATATTTATAATTTTCCGTTCTTACTCGGTCAAGGAGTATGGATAAATAGTGAAAGACTTAAAAGCACTGATCGCTTACGTAAAGTTTTAAAACATGGAACCTTAACAGTTGGTTTTATCGGTTTAGCTGAATGTTTGAAAGCTTTAATTGGTAAACACCATGGCGAAAGTGAAGAAGCTGAAAAATTAGGTTATGAAATTATTAAATTTATGCGTAAGAAAACTGATGCTTATGCGAAAGAATATAATTTAAACTTTTCATTAATTGCGACTCCAGCTGAAGGTTTGTCAGGTAGATTTACGAATATCGATAAAGCGATTTATGGAAAGATTAAAGGGGTTACGGATAGAGATTACTATACTAATTCATTCCATGTACCAGTTTATTACAATATTTCCGTAGCCAGAAAACTAAAAATCGAAGGTCCATATCATGCCCTTACTAATGGTGGCCACATTAGTTATGTTGAACTAGATGGTGATACGGCCATGAATACTAAGGCATTTGAAAAAATTGTCAGAATGATGCATGACAATAATATGGGTTATGGTGCGATTAATCATCCCGTTGATCGTGACCCTGTTTGTGGATATACAGGCGTTATTGGTGACGTTTGTCCAGGTTGTGGTCGTAAAGAAAACGAAGGCGTACCAATCGAAAGAATTAAAAATTCAAATTTAACTTGTTTAGGAAGATAGGAGGAAGAAAAATGAAAGCAGAAGAAAAAAAAGTCGGCGAAGGTGTAAAATTTGAAAGAATCAGAAGAATTACTGGTTATTTAGTAGGTACAACTGATAGATTTAACAATGGTAAAAGAGCTGAAGAACACGATAGAGTTAAACATGATGCTTCTAAAATTTTAGCTAGTAATGAAAATTAGGTTAGCTAGCCCTATCCAAAGTGATAGTATCGTTGATGGAGAAGGCATCCGCACCGTTATTTGGACTCAAGGATGTAGTCATAATTGTAAAGGGTGTCATAATCCATCAACGCATGATTTTAATGGTGGTTTTTTAACGACGACCGAAGAAATTAACAAGGAACTTAAGACTTTAGAAGGACAAGATGGGATTACCTTTTCCGGTGGTGATCCTTTATTTCAAGTAGATGCTTGCCTTGAAATTGCCAAATATGCTAAAAGTATTGGATTAGATGTTTGGTGTTATACCGGTTTCACTTATGAAGAGTTAATTAGTAAAAAAAAGAATATCGAATTTTTAAGATATGTCGATGTACTTGTAGATGGCAAGTTTAAGCTAAAAGAACGTAGTCTTAATATAGATTTTCGTGGTTCGCGAAATCAGCGAATTATCGATGTTCCCGCTTCTTTAGAAAAAAAAGAAGTAGTCTTAATTCCCAAATACATTAGTGAGCGTTATGTAAGTGTAGACGTGCCAAAAGCAAAACATATTTATATTTAAGCCTAAGTAAGGCTTTTTTTATGTTTGAAAACAGAAAATTCGTATAAAAAAGTTTTCAAAAACGGGAAATTTGCATGAAAAAATAAACAAAAAAGGAAATTTTGAAAATTTAAGAAAAAAAGAAGGAATTTAGGGTACTTTTAGGGTAT
>CANQAO010000031.1 GCA_947589375.1 uncultured Bacilli bacterium
CTAGACATATTACGGTATCCACATGTGGGATTGTACCGAAGATAAAGGAATTTGCTGATTCTAATTTGCAAGTGAATTTAGCCATTAGTCTGCATGCCCCAAATGATAATTTACGTAATCAATTAATGAAAATTAATAAAGTTTATAAATTAAAGGATGTTATCGAAAGTGTCAAATATTATATTAGTAAAACTAATAGGCGTGTCACCTTTGAATATATTATGCTGGAGGGGATTAACGATACTAAAGAATGTGCTTTAGAACTTTCACATTTATTACAAGGTTTAACCGCTTATGTTAATTTAATTCCCTATAATGAAACAAGCCATATTAATTTTAAAAAAACTAATAATGAAAGAATTATGCAATTCTACGATATTTTAAAGAAAAACCAAATAAACGTGACGGTAAGAAGAGAGTTTGGTGCTTCAGTAAGTGCCGCTTGCGGACAGTTACGTGCCAAAGAGGAGGAAAAATAATGGAATATTCTTATTTAACAGATCCTGGAAAAGTTCGTGATCATAATGAAGATAGCGTGACGATTGTGAAAAATAGTTCGGGTGAGATTTTAATGGCCGTGGCCGATGGTATGGGGGGTCATAAAGGTGGTGAAATCGCTTCTTCGATTGCTATTACTAATATTGGCAAAAGATTTATGGCTACTAGTACGGTGGGCAACAAAGAAGATGCGATTGCCTTTATCAAGGAAATTGTCAGTGAAGCTAATATGATGCTTTATAAATATACCACCGATAATCCCGATAGTGCCGGCATGGGCACAACAATTGTGCTGGCACTTTTAACTAAAGATTTCTTATTGTTTGGCAATATTGGTGATTCGTCTGGTTTTGTGATTAAAAATGATAAATTATATAAAATCACTTCTGATCACACTTTGGTAAATCTTTTAGTAAAATCGGGTGAACTTTCGCAAGAAGAAGCGAAAAATCATCCCCGTAAAAATGTCTTAATGCGAGCTTTAGGCGCTAATATGAATGTCGAAATGGATATTTTTGATGTCGAAACAGATATCGATGGAATATTTCTATGTAGTGATGGACTTACCAACATGTTAGAATCTGAACAAGTGGAAAAAGTGTTAGCTAGTGATTTATCAATTGATGATAAATTACAAAAATTAATTTTAAAATGTAATAATCGTGGAGGCACTGATAACATTTCAGTTGCTTATCTAAAGAAGGAGGCTTAAATCTATGATTAGTAAAGGGCAAATGATTAATGATCGATATGAAATTATCCGTTCGATTGGTGAAGGTGGCATGGCTAATGTTTATTTAGCTTATGACACAATTTTAGATCGTAAAGTAGCAGTTAAAGTTTTAAGAGGTGATTTGGCGGAAGATGAAAAATTTGTAAGACGTTTTCAACGTGAAGCCATTGCGGCTAGCTCTTTAAGTCATCCTAATATTGTCGAAGTGTATGATGTTGGTGAAGATGATGATAAATATTATATTGTCATGGAGTACGTTCATGGTCAAACTTTAAAAAGTTTAATTAAAAGACGTGGTGCTTTAACTTTACCTGAAGTTATCGATATTATGTCACAGCTTACTTCAGCTATTAGCTGTGCCCATGATAGTTATATTATTCATCGTGATATTAAACCGCAAAATGTGATAATTTTAGAAGATGGCAGGGTTAAAGTCATGGACTTTGGTATCGCGGCCCAGTTAAATAGTAATTCTGTGACGCAAACTAATAGTGTCATGGGAACTGTGTATTATCTACCACCAGAACAAGCTAATGGTGGGGCTGCTACTACCAAAAGTGACATCTACTCTTTAGGTATTTTAATGTATGAACTAGTCGTAGGTAGAGTTCCTTTTAAAGGTGATAGTCCAGTCGAGGTAGCTATTAAGCAAATGCGGGAAAAAATTCCCGATTTAACAGTGGCTAATCCCGACTTACCAATGTCAATTGAAAATATTATTTTAAGAGCCTGTGCGAAAAATCCTAAAAATAGATATGATTCAGTTAAAGAAATGCATGAAGATTTAAAAACCGCTTTAAATAGAGAGCGTTTTGATGAAGCTAAGGTTGTTTATGAATATCCCGAAAGTAATTTTGAAGAAGAAGATTTTCCTAAACCAACTAGAGCCAATCGTGGTGAAGAAAAAGAGGAAGCTAAAAAAGATAAAAAGCTTAATAAATCTGTCATTGTGGCTATGATTATTGCGGGTATTTTACTTTTTGGTTTATTATTTACTTTTATCATTTATCCGAAATTTATTGCCAAACCTCCAATTGAAGTACCTGATGTTTCCGATATGACCGTCGCGCAAGCGGAAAAAACCTTAGAGGATGAAGGTTTTATCGTCAATGCGAAGACCGAAAAGAAAGAAGACGACGACATTAAAAAGGGCAAGGTCATTGAAACTGATCCTGAAGCCGGGAGAACCCTTAAAAAAGGCAGCAAAATTACTTTAATTGTCTCTAAAGGTACTAAAAAAATAACGATTGAAGATTATACAGGTAAAAACTATTATGAAGTCAAAGCTGAATTAGAAGCGGCTAATATAACTGTCGAAACTGAGACAAAAGATGTCGCCGAAAGTGATAACGTTAAAGAAAATACAATTTTAAGTCAAGATGTTAAACCAGGAGAAAAATTAGGCAAAGGCGATACGATTGTTCTTACTATTCCTGAGTTCTATACGACCTATCCAGATTTTGCTAAAGATGGTTATGGCGTTGTCGATGTTAAATCATTCTGTACTAAAAATGGTTTAACTTTAGAGGTTAGTTATGAAGCTGACCAAAATAAAGAAGAGGGAAGTATTTCATATCAAAATATGGCTCCAGGAACGAAAGTTAATAAAGGAGCAACAGTCAAAATAACGGTAGTTAAAAATATTTCTGATGATGAAGGTGAAAATGCAGAGAGCTAATGGTCGAATTATTAAACAAATTAGTAATGATTACACAGTTTTAAGCCAAGATGAAATTTTCGTCTGTAAAGCGAGAGGTAAATTTCGGAATATGGCACTGACACCATTAGTGGGTGATTTGGTCCAATTCGATAAGGATAATAAATATATTTTAGAAATTAGGCCACGCCAAAATAGTCTTCAAAGGCCAAGTGTGGCCAATATCGATCAGGCGGTTATTATTACGAGTTTAAAACATCCTAATTTTGATACTAATCTTTTGGATAAATTACTAACCATTATTGAGTTTAATCGAATTAAACCCATTATTATCTTTACGAAAGCCGATTTACTGACCAAAGAAGAGCTAGCGCAATTTAAACCATATTTTGCTTATTATAAACATATTGGTTATGATGTTTATATGAACACGGAAACCATTAAAATAAGTAAAATATTTAAAGATAAGGTAAGTGTGTTTACTGGTCAAAGTGGTGCTGGTAAAAGTACCCTTTTAAATAATTTAGATAATTCTTTAAATATTAAAACTGGCGAAATATCTTTAGCTTTAAATCGTGGCAAGCATACAACGAGACATACTGCTTTACTTAACGTGTTAGGTGGCCTAGTCGCTGATACGCCTGGCTTTTCCGCTTTAAGTTTTGAAGACATGACTAATAGTGATATTCGCGATAATTTTATCGAGTTTAATTTATATCGTGATAAATGTAAATATCGTGATTGTATGCATTATAAAGAAGATGATTGTTTAATTAAATCTTTGGTTAATGAAGGCAAAATCATGCGTAGTCGATACGATAATTATATAAATTTTATAACTAAGAGGTGATGATATGTTAATATCTACATCTTTCCTTAAAATACAAGAGGCGAAAGATAAATTCTTGATTTTAGATAAATATGCTGACTATATGCATTATGATGTAATGGACGGAAATTTTACGGAAAGTAAAACTCCGTCTTTAACTGACTTTGAATCTACTAAACCGAAAGATATTCATCTAATGGTAACCAAACTAAAAGAGTATATCGATGAATATAGTCAAATGCAGCCTAAATTTATAACCTTCCATGTTGAAGCGACGAAACAAGTTTTAGATACTATTAACTATATCAAAAGTAAAAATATCAAGGTTGGTCTAGCTTTAAATCCCGAAACGGATATTAAAGAAATTACTCCATATTTAAAAGATGTTGACTTAGTTTTAGTTATGTCGGTGCATCCAGGTAAAGGTGGACAAAGTTTTATCGATATTACGGATAAAATCGATTATCTTGATCATTACCGAAAAGAACATCATTTAAATTATTTAATCGAAGTTGATGGTGGTATTAATAATCAGACGGCTAAAAAGTTATCTAAAGCGGATATTTTAGTTTCTGGTTCCTATATTACGGATAGTGATAATTATCAAAAGCAAATAAGAAATTTAAAAGAAGTATTTACCGGTTTTACTTTAGCTGAATTAATGGCTGTTATTGTTATACTAGGAATTATTGGTGTTATTGTCACCAGCGTCATTAGTAGAAATATTAATAATAGTCGTTATGCAACTTGTTTAACGCAAGAAAAAAACCTCGTGGAAGGGGCCAAGGCTTGGGCGATTGATAATCCCGACGGCACATCGGTTTCGGTATCCGCATTACAAAGTGGCGGTTATATTGAAGACCTTAAAAGTCCGATGACTGAAAAACCTTATTCTCTTGAAACCCGTGTGACCCTTTCTGCTAATGGTACTGAGGCGGAAGTAACTTATGGCAGTTCTGAAGAAATATGCTCAAAATAAGAAGGTGAAATTATGAAAAAAGTAACTATTGATGGTAATGAAGCATGTGCGCGTGCTTCTTATATGTTTACTGAAGTGGCGGGTATTTATCCAATTACGCCATCCAGCCCAATGCCCGAACATATTGATTCATGGGCTTCACAAGGCAAAAAAAATATTTTTGGGGATACCGTCAAAGTAGTGGAAATGGAAAGTGAAGCCGGGGCCATAGGCATGGTTCATGGATCACTACAAACAGGGCTTTTAACTAGTACCTATACGGCTAGTCAAGGCCTCCTTTTAATGATTCCTAATATGTATAAAATCGCCGGTGAAATGTTGCCAGGTGTTATTCATGTAGCAGCTCGTTCTTTAGCTACACATGCTTTAAGTATTTTTGGTGATCATCAAGATATTTATGCTACAAGACAAACAGGTTTTTGTATGATGGCTTCTTCAAATGTGGAAGATGCTTATTATTTAGGTTTAATAAGTCATTTGGCCGCTGTTAAAGCCGCGCTTCCTTTTTTACATTTTTTTGATGGTTTTCGCACTAGTCATGAATATAATAAAATAAATATTTTTGATGATGACGAGATTCAAGATTTACTGGATCAAAAGGCTTTAGAACGTTTTCGTAAGCGCGCTTTAAATCCTCTTAATCCAGTAACTAGAGGGACTAATCAAAATGGTGATGTGTATTTTCAGTTAACCGAATCACGTAATCGCTATTATGATAATGCCGTTAAAGTAGTTTGTGATTATATGGATAAAATCAATAACATGGCCGGCACTAATTATAAACCCTTTAATTATTATGGCAGTCCTAAAGCGACGAAAGTAATTATCGCAATGGGTTCAGTCTGTGATACGATTAAAGAAACTATCGATTACTTAAATGACGATTTAGGTTTAATTGAAGTTCATTTATATAGACCATTTAGTTCGAAACATTTACTCGAAATGCTGCCTAAAACTGTCCAAAAAATTGCAGTTTTAGATCGCACTAAAGAACCAGGAAGTAATGGTGAGCCTCTTTATTTAGACGTGGTAAGTGCCTTAAAAGATAAAAATATTACTATTGTCGGTGGACGATATGGTCTATCTAGTAAAGATACAACTCCAGGCATGATTAAAGCCGTGTATGATAGTTTAGATAATCCTAAAAATAGTTTTACGATTGGTATTGATGATGATGTCACACATCTTAGCTTACCTTATGAAGATATGGAAATTACTGGTAAAGATAAAGCTTTCTTGCTTTGTGGTTATGGTAGTGATGGCACTGTAAGTGCGGCTAAGACTTTGCTGGAAATTGTCGGCAACAATACGGATGAATATGTTCAAGGATATTTTGAATATGATTCCAAAAAATCAGGTGGGGTCACAGTCAGTCATTTGCGATTTTCGGATGATAAAATTCGTAAAAGCTATTTTGTCTCACATCCAAAACTATTGGTAATTACAAAAGATAGTTATTTAGAAGAATTCGATATGCCCAAAAATATCGAAGAAAATGGAATATTAATTATTAATACGATTAAAACTGAAAAGGAAGTTTTAGATTTATTAAAACCATTTAAAAAAGCTTTAAAAGAAAAGCATGTTAAAGTATATATCGTTAATGCTTATGAATTGGCCCGCAAATGTGGTTTAGGCAATAAGATAAGTATGATTATGGCTAGTTTGGTTTTTAAAGTAACTGATTTATTTACTTACGATAAAGCACTTTTATTAATGGAAGATATTATCAAACGCAAATTCATGAAAAAAAGTGCGGATATTGTTAGTGCCAATATTAAGGCACTTCATGAAGCGGATAAGTATTTAAAAGAACTTACTTTAGATGACGAATATTGTTCTTTAAATTTACCCATTAATGACATTTATTCAGCCATTAGTCACCGCAAGGGTAATGAACTTAAAGTATCCGCCTTTAAAGGTCGGGAAGATGGAACTAATCTGCATACTAAACCAAATGGCCGTATTATTAGTGATATTGTGCCTAAATGGTTACCTTTAAATTGCATTCAATGTGGTATGTGTTCATTTGTCTGTCCTCATGGTGTAGTTCGCACGTTTCTTTTAGATGAAAATGAATATAAAAAAGCTCCGCAAAGCATTCAAGAAAAAGCTTTACCAGCTATGGGCATGCCTAACCATTATTTTATTGTAGGTATTTCTAAGGAAAATTGTACGGGCTGCGGCGTATGTATTAATACTTGTCCCGGGAAAGCGGGTAATAAAGCTTTATCATTTGAAAAAGTTGTCACGGATTTAGAGTTTGATTACTTAGTAAATAATGTGAAAGAAAAAGATAATGTCAAATTAGAAACGATTAAAGGTACACAACTAAGAACACCGAAATTTGCTTTTCATGGGGCTTGTGCGGGCTGCGGTGAAACGGCTTATATTAAGCTTTTAACGCAAATGTTTGGTGATAATTTAGTGATTGCTAATGCGACTGGTTGTTCATCTATTTATGGGGCTTCAATGCCGGATATGCCTTATGAAGTACCTTGGGCGAATAGTTTATTTGAAGATAATGCAGAATATAGCTATGGCATGCATGTAGCCTATGAAACCATGCGTCATAGAATTTGCAAGTATATGGAAAGTCATTCTGATGAACTATTTAATAAATGGTTAGCTAATCCTAATGATTATAAAATAGCTAAAGAAGTTTATGCAAAAACAGATTATCACAAGCATCCTTTACTAGAACCAATTAAAGACTATATAATTCCACGTAATATTTGGGCTATTGGTGGTGATGGCTGGGCTTATGACATTGGTTTTAATGGTATCGATCACATTTTAGCCAGTGGCGATAATGTTAATATTTTAGTTTTAGATAGCCAAGTATATTCTAATACAGGCGGGCAGTCATCAAAAGCCACGCCAAAAGGAGCGGTTGCCCAATTTGCCGCTATTGGTAAGAAAAATAGTAAAAAGGATTTAGCACGCATGGCTATGAGTTATCCTAACGTCTATGTAGCTCAAGTAAGTATTGGGGCGAATATGATGCAGGTGATTAAGGCTTTTGAAGAAGCGAGTAAACATGATGGTCCATCTTTAATTATTGCCTATACCCCATGTATCGCGCATGGTATTAAAGGTGGTATGGGTGAAAGTGTCAATATGGAAGCACTGGCGACTAAATGCGGCTATTTTCCAATTTTCCGATATGATAATGGTCACATGACCTTGGATAGTAAAAATCCAGATTTTGATTTGTATGAAGACTTTTTAAATAAACAAACAAGATATAGTATGCTTAAGGCGGTAAATCCTAGTGAAGCTCAAAGCTTACTTGAAGAAAATAAGCAAAATGCGATTAATAGATTTACCTATTATCAAAGTTTAGTAAAAGAGGATAATTAGGCCTCTTTTAATTTTTTTTAAAAAATTTAATGAAAAAAGAAGGAATTTGGGCTACCGGCATGGTATATTAATAATAAGTGACAAGTAGATATTTTAAAATATTAACTTAAGTATCTATTTCATGATATAATTTAAGTAACAAAAAAAGGGATAGGTACCCCCTGAAAGGACCTATCCAAATAAAAGAATAAAAAGGGGCTGGCTAGTTTACACTAGCGCCAATTCAATATAAATTGAATTGGTGATATATATATTATCACAATTTTTTAATATGTCAAGCAAAAAAATAATTTTTTTACAAAAAAGTGAGGATGATGAATATGCAGGAGTTAAACGAGATCAAAGGAATTGGAATTAATACCATTAAATGTTTAAACAATCTGGGGATTAATAATATTGATGATTTAGTTAGTTACTATCCATTTAGGTATGAAGTCATAAAAAAAACTAATATGAAAGAAGCAGTAGATGGTGATAAAGTAACTATCGATGGTATTTGTGAAAATACCCCTAGTGTTTTTTATATTTCGCGAAAGTTAAATAAAATGACTTTCCGAATCAATACTGGTTATATGGTTATTAAAGTGACAATTTTTAATCGGGCATTTTTAAAAAATAAATTAATTCCAGGTAAAGAAGTGACCATTACTGGTAAATATAACCTCAAACATAATGAAGTTATGGCGAGTGATTTACGTTTTGGTCTTTTAGAAAAAACTATTATTGAGCCCGTTTATCATTCTTCTTATAGAATTAATAGTAAAAAAATCAATAAAATTATTAATTCCGTATTAGGTAAAACCAAAGTAAAAGATTATATACCGCTTGCTTTAAATCAAAAATACCATTTTATGGATAAAGATCGAGCTATCTTTTTAGCGCATAATCCCAACAATATGCATGTTTTAAATGAAGCTTTAAATAAACTTAAATATGAAGAATTATTTTTGTTTATGCTGAAGATGAATTATTTAAAAAACAATTCGCGTTTAACGGCAGGCTTAAAAAGGGAAGTGGATTATGTGAAAGTAGAGAGCTTTATAAATAGTTTGCCTTTTAAACTGACATCTGATCAGCTTAAATGTATTAATGATATTTATCGTGATTTAACTGAGCCCAAACGAATGAATCGCTTATTACAAGGGGACGTTGGTAGTGGTAAAACGATTGTTTCTTTTGTGGCTTTATATATTAATTATTTAGCGGGTTATCAAGGAGCATTAATGGCTCCCACGGAAATTTTAGCGTTGCAACACTATCTTAATATGCAAAAGTTATTTCCTAATTTAAAAATCGCTTTATTAACTGGTAAATTAAAGGCGAAAGAACGCAAAGAACTTTTAAATAGTATTAAGGATGGCAGTATTGATATTGTCATTGGCACCCATGCGCTTATTAGTGATGACGTTAATTATAAAAATTTAGGTTTAGTCATTACCGATGAACAACATCGTTTTGGGGTAAATCAACGAGGTAATCTAAAAAACAAAGGCATAACGCCAGATATTTTATATATGAGTGCGACCCCAATTCCCCGCACATATGCCCTTACTTTATATGGCGATATGGATATTTCCAGCATTCGTACCATGCCGAAAGGTCGTAAGCCTGTGACTACAATTTTAAAAAAAGATAAAGAAATTAAAGATGTTTTATATATGATGCTTGATGAACTTAAGAAAAAACATCAAATATATGTCATTGCGCCACTAGTCGAGGAAAGTGAAAATAGCGATATGGAAAATGTCTATGAACTGGAAGCTAAAATGAAT
The DNA here is from genome assembly GCA_947589375.1 of uncultured Bacilli bacterium. Classification (GTDB taxonomy): domain Bacteria; phylum Bacillota_I; class Bacilli_A; order RF39; family UBA660; genus Coprosoma. The sequence continues at coordinate 9,832 of CANQAO010000031.1, forward strand.
AAAGCCTTCGGTAAAGTAGCTACTATTGGAGTTTTACATGGTAAAATGAAACCGGCTGAAAAAGATGAAATTATGGAAAAATTTAAAAATAATGAAGTTCAAATTTTAATTAGCACCACGGTTATTGAAGTAGGTGTCGATGTCGCTAATGCGACGATGATGGTCATTTTTGATAGCTATCGTTTTGGCCTTTCAACCTTGCATCAATTAAGAGGCAGGGTCGGGCGTAATGATCTCGATTCTTACTGCATTTTAATTAGTGATAGAGAAACTAAAAGGTTAAAAGTGTTAACGGAAACTAATGATGGTTTTAAAGTTAGCGAAGAAGACTTTTTATTACGTGGAAGTGGAGATTTATTTGGTGAACGCCAAAGTGGTGATATGAATTTTAAAGTAGCCGATATTAGACATGATTATGATTTACTTTTAAGAGCTAAGGAAGATAGTGAAAGGTTTTTAAAAAGTAAGGATTATATGGCTGAACATAACAAACATATTCATGAACATATTCTAATGGCGGTTGATTTAGATTGACAGAAAAAATGTAAAAATTTATTGACAATTCAATTTTATTATTTTATACTTGTAATAGCATAGATAATATCTATGTAGGAATCTTACGGTCATAAGTAAGTTTTCCGAACCAAAACCCCCTGAGAGAGCGGAAGCTCTCCTTTTTGTTTTAAAGACAAAAAATGTGGAGCAGTTGCTATTGATGGTGGAGAA
>CANQAO010000032.1 GCA_947589375.1 uncultured Bacilli bacterium
AAATTTCTTTTGTGTGCAATAATTTGTATTATTAATCTACTTTCAAAAAGGTCTTGACAAAAAATAGTTAGTCACCTTACTATCTAAATTATATCGATTTTTTATAATTGATGTCAAGAATGCTCTTTTTTTTCTTTTGATATTTTAGTAATGTCATATGGTTTTGTTTTTGAAAACTGAGTATTGTAATAACAAGTGCAACAAAACCAATAATCTGCGCTAAAACAAATGGTGTAATAATATTTGTATAATTCATATAATACCCCTATTACTCTATTTAAATTTTATTTTTCATTTATTTCTTTTAGTTTTTCTTCTATTTTGTGGCCATATTCAATGGATTCATCGTAAATAAATTTAAGTTCTGGTATTTGTCTAATATCAATTCTTTCTCTTAACTCATGACGAATAAAGCCGCTAGCGCTTTTTAAAGCGGTCGCGGTTTTATCTTTTTGACTTTCATCTAAAACCGTATAATATATTTTAGCATAGCTTAAATCATTAGTAACACTAGCATCTGTAATGGTTACAAAATTAATGTCTTTATTTTTAACTTCATTAGCTAAAATATAGCTTATTTGTTCAATTAAGCTATCGGCAATTCTTTCGGATTTAATACTCATGTTATCAACTCTTTCTATATGATTATTATACCACATTATAGTATGATGATTCAATTTATATAGAGTTTACACTTATTAAACAAATTTTTATTTCCTTGATCCTTTAACTATGTTATACTAAGATTATAAAGGAGGATTCGATGAATATAAAAATTAAAAATTTTGAAAAATTTGTGGAGATTAGTTTAATTGTTTTTACAATAATTAGTTTAGGCATTGATTTATTGGTGTTTGCCCATAGCACATATAATTGTGATGCAATTTATCCAATCACGGAATTATCAAGCATTGTCACCAGTACCCCATTTATGATTTTATTTTGGATTGATAACTGTTTAATCTATTTATTTGCTTTGTTATATATTATCAGTGCGCTTGATACTAAAGAAGCTGTTTTACTGAAAATTAGTTTTAGTATTTTTTCAGTCCTAACAACAATTATTATCGCCAATATTTTTATTAATGCCGTAGCTGGTTTCTTTGGTATAGTTTAATAAGCGATTTTTATCGCTTTTTTTTAAGCCTTTTTTCACTTTGAAGATATTCTTCGCGGGCATTATCATAATGTTCTAACATTATTAACGTAGTAAGTCCAAGACCACTCGATAATAAAGAAACATTTGAACCGCTAAATAAGGTTATTAAAGTAAGACCACCTAAGATTCCAGAACTGCATAACATAAGGCGTTTTTCACGGATGAGTTTTTGTATTTTTTTATCCGTATAAATAAATTTTAACTTTTGATTTTCTGACTTTCGATTATTCATATAAACCTTCCTATTTCTTTTTAGTTAAAGATTTATCACCAAAGATTTGTCGGTAATTTTGATATTCTATATCGGTAACATAGTACTCTAATAAAGCGATAACACTAGTTAAAGAAAAACCATAAGTAAAAGGGGCCATCGCCTGACCATTAAACAAACTAGCAAAACCAAGAAAAGCGGCCACCATCGAACCACTAGCCATTACTATACGGGCGTGCTTTAATTTTTTCATTTGCTGGCTTACAAAAGTAATGTTGTAGTTTGAAATCTCTTCAGTATTTTGATTATCTTGTAAATTCATCTATATCATCTCACTATCTTTTACATGGTTCTATCCTTTTAAAAGTTCGGTTTTTTTAACAATTTTAATTTTCTAGTTCTGACAAGTCAGACCTAAACATTGGCCTTGCCACGACATTTATTGATTCTTTTTGGTTAACGTTTTAACTTTTTTATATTCTTCATTTATATTATAAAGTTCTGGGATGGTAACTAAAGAAGCAATGGCTAAACCTCCTGCTATCGGAAAACTAATAAATGAAGTGGCGATAGCGCCGACCGCCATTGTTCCTGTAAATACAGCCATTAAATTACGATGGCGCTTAAGTTTAAAATTTTGGTTTTTTGAGAGTTTGATTTCATCAAAATCAGTATTCATTTTACTACCTTCTTTCCTATGATTCTTATTATAACTATTTTAAGCATAAAGTCAAGAAAAAAAGGCATTTCTACCTTTCTATTTCTATCATTTCATAAGACTCGATAATATCTCCAGGTTTAATATCGTTAAAGTTTTCAATCGTAATTCCACATTCTAAACCTTTTTTAACTTCTTTAACGCTATCTTTTTCTCTTTGAAGGGAACCAATGCAGCCATCATAGATGACCACGCCATCACGGATAATACGGGCTTTACTATTTCTAGTAATCACGCCTTCAAGCACTAAAGAACCGGCAATATTACCTACTTTTGAAAATTTAAAGATTTGTTTAATTTCGGCATTACCTAAGATTTTTTCTTCAAATTCAGGATCAAGCATACCTTTCATAGCCGCTTCCATTTCTTCGACCACTTTATAAATAATATCGTAAAGTCTAATTTCGACACCATTTTCTTTAGCTTTATCTTTAATCGCTGTCGTTGGTCTAACATTAAAACCAATAATAATGGCATTAGAAGCACTAGCTAAAACAATATCACTTTCGGTTATACCTCCAACACTCGCGCGAATAACGTTAACGCGAACACCTTCCACTTCGATTTTAGTTAAGGAATTTTTAACGGCTTCGGCACTACCATTGACATCAGCTTTTAAAATAACATTAATTTCTTTTAGGCCTTCACCGATTTTTGAAAAGAGTTCATCTAAAGTTAATGAGGCCTTTTTATGGGCTTCTTTTAAACGGGCTTTATTTTTTCTTTCTTCGGCGATGCTTCGGGCTTGCTTTTCGGATTCAAAAGCCATGAATTTATCACCGGCACTAGGGACTTCACTAATACCGGTAATTTCAACTGGCTGTGATGGTTTAGCTTCAGTAATTTCTTCGCCTTTATCATTTTTTAATGTTCTAATTTTACCAAAGGATGTACCGACAACGATAGGATCGCCTAATCTTAAAGTACCATTTTGAACTAGAACAGTAACTACTGAACCTACTTGTTTACTAAGTCTTGATTCGACTACTGTTCCCATCGCATACCTATTGGGATTAGCTTTAAAATCACTCATGTCAGCGACTAATAAAATATTTTCTAAAAGGTCATTAATACCTTCACCAGTAGCGGCCGAAATTTGCGTAAAGATAATATCGCCACCCCATTGTTCTGGCATTAAACCATATTCGCTAAGTTCAGTCATTACTTTTTCGGGATTAGCGCCTGGTTTATCTATTTTATTAATCGCAACGATAATTGGCACATTGGCGGCTTTGGCATGATCGATTGCTTCTTTAGTTTGTGGCATCACACCATCATCAGCAGCGACAATGATAATTACGATATCGGTCATACTAGCACCTCTAGCGCGCATTTCGGTAAAAGCAGCATGGCCTGGCGTATCGATAAAGGTAATTAAACGATCATTACATTTAACTTGATAAGCCGAGATTGCCTGCGTAATTCCGCCAGCTTCAGTAGAAACGACATCGGTTCTTCTAATGGCATCTAATAAAGTAGTTTTACCATGGTCAACGTGGCCCATAATCGTCACTACTGGCGGACGGGTTTCTAAATCTTTTTCATCATCGATAATTTCATAGTTTTCAAAGTTAGTTAAATCCGCACTTTCTTCTTTTTTTAATTCTTTATTATAATCGACAATTAAAATTTCGGCATTTTCAAAAGAAATTGGGCTGTTGATATTAACCATTAAACCGAGATTGAATAATTTTTTAATAATTTCGGCACTAGGAACATTTAAAGCATTAGCTAAATCGCCAATGGTCATATTTTCTTTGTATAAAATGACATTATCGCTTACTTGATTGCTTTTTAATTTTTCTTTGTTTTTATACATTTCCTTTTTCTTTTGCGCTAGTTCAGTTTTGTCTTCTTTAGTTTCATTTTTTACGGCTTTTTTTACTTTTTTATTAGGTGTTTTTGGTTTGATAACTTTTTCTTCATACGCCTCTTCGATATCTTCATCGGTTTCTAGATTGTTGTCAAGTAGGACAATGGCATCTTCATCTAATAGGTCATCTTCATTATTTACCTCGATACCAAGTTCATGACATCTGTCTAAAATATAGTCGATAGTTCTATTGACGTCTTCAGCATATTCTAATACACTCATCATAATTATGCACCTCTTCTCTATAATATTTTATTTAATTCATCAAATACCTCTTCTTTAACTTCAGTTTCTAAAATTTTATCTAAAATTTTACTTTGTTTTGCTTTTTGAAAAACTTCTAAATCTTTTTTTAAATAAGCGCCATGGCCATTTACTTTACCAGTTTTATCAACGATAACTCCACTATCGGTTTTAACTATTCTAATAAGGTCTCTTTTAGGATATTTTTCTTTAGTTACTACGCACATGCGCATTGGAATTTTTTTTATTTTATTCACTGATACTAATACCCATTCCTTCAGCTTCCGCGTAGGTTTTTATATCTAAAGTATAATGCGTTAGTCTCGCAGCTAAACGCACATTTAAACCTTTTTTACCAATGGCTAGTGAGAGATTATCGTTATCGACAACTACTAAAGCATGTTTTTTCTTTTCATCAGTAATAAAGATGTGGAGGTTTTTAGCAGGGCTTAAAGCATTTTCAATAAATCTCGCGTCATCATTATCATATGGCACAATATCGATTTTTTCACCATTTAATTCATCGATAATACGATTAATACGGCTACCTCTTTCACCGATGCAGGCGCCAACAGGATCGACATTAGGATTGTCTGAGTAAACAGCAATTTTGGTTCTGTTGCCGGCGTCTCTTGCCACACTATAAATTAAAATAATGCCTTCGTTAATTTCTGGAATTTCAAGTTCAAATAGACGTTTAACAAAACCATAATGACTTCTTGAAAGCAAGATAAGTGGACCTTTACTATTGTTTTCAACTTTGCTGACATAAACTTTAATACTTGAACCCATTTTAATCGTTTCTCCAGGAATGATTTCTGATTTTGGAAGGATGCCTTGCGTTCTTCCTAAATCGATATAGTAGTTACGAACATCTTCCATGGCTACGGTTCCGACTAACATTTCATCTTTTTTGTCTTCAAATTCATTATTGATAATTTCTCTTTCAGCTTCTCTTATTTTTTGAATGACAACTTGTTTAGCGGTTGCGGCAGCTACCCTTCCAAAGTCTTTTGGGGTAACTTCTTTTTCAATGGTTTCACCAATTTTTATATCAGGAACTATTTTTTTCGCATCTTCTAACGTAATATGAATGCGATCATCATAGACATATTCTTTTTCTACTTCTTCTTCATTTCCTTCTTCATCGGTAATGATTTCGGTTTCAACTTTACCTTTTTCTTTTTCCCACTCTTTATCATAAACTACAGTTTTATATGAAAAGATTTTGATATCACCAGTTTCTTTATTGATATCGACTCTAACATTGGATAATGAGTGGTAGTTCTTCTTATAAGCTGAGGTTAAAGCTAGTTCCATCGCTGAATAGATTATTTCTTTATCAATGCCTTTTTCTTCATATAAATTGTCAACGGCTTTTTTAAATGCTTTTCCGTCCATCATTCTTCACTTCCTTTCGTTTTTGAACATACATCTAAAACATAACTTTCACTTATTAAATCAGCTTCATCTAAAAGAGGATTTACAAGATTACTTACTTTGGCACAATCATTAACATTGATATAGCCCTTCTTATCGATTACTAATGTGAGGGTATTTATATTGTTTTCTTTACCATAAGTAACTTCATCTAAAATATATCCTTGTTTTTCGATTTCTTTTTCTAATAAGTTTTTAACTTTTTCTTCAATCATGTTTCCTCCTACTACATACAAAGAGTGGGATGTCCCACTCTTCGTTTTTTTCTTCAAGCACTTATATTATAGCATACCTTTTGTTTTTTTCAAATACTTTAATTAATTTTATGTGTTTTTTTGATTATTTATGATATTTTATATGGATTAGATTGTGTTTTCATTCAATTCAATTGAATCGTAGACTTTAGGTAGAGCGAAGGATATGCATAATCATAGGAATCTTTATCCCACTTGGTAAATCCCCGTCGCAAACACTTTATCAGTGTCAATATCAATGATGGTTTTTTTAAATTAACAATGTATTAATTTTGACTAATTTTGTGATTATTTTAAAAACTCGTGTTATAATGAAATAGGAGATGATTGGTCATGGTTAATGATAAAACTAGAATTACTAATATTATAAAAGGTATTTTTGTGGTCTTACTTTATTTTTTCATCACTTTATTTAAAGATTTGCCTTTTTATTTATTACATATCGATTATAATAATTTAAGTTTATTTATAAGAGAATCATACAATATAAGCATTGAAATAATTTTAATTTTAATTATTATTCTTACTTTTAAAGATCAATTTAAAAAAGCTTTTCAAGATATTAAAAAAAATCATTTAAATTATTTTAATAATAATTTAAAATATTATTTATTAGGTGTAGTTATCATGATGGCTTCTAATCTGCTTATTAACGTTTTAGGTGGTGGTATCTCAAACAATGAAGCTGCCGTGCGTGATCAATTTTCAGAAACACCTATTTATATATTTATCTCCGCTGTTTTTCTAGCCCCTATTTTAGAAGAAGGTGTTTTTAGATTAGGACTTAGAAACATTTTTAAAAATCCATTTGTATTTATCGTGATGTCAGGATCAATTTTTGGTGGACTTCACCTTATGGGAATGTTTGATAATGCTCTTTTACCTTTATATTTTCTAGCTTATTCGATTTTCGGTTTTGTGTTTGCTTATATGATGACTAAAACTAACAATATTTTAGTATCGATGGGTTTTCACTTTATGCATAATGGAATATTCCTTTCTTTACAATTTTTTATACAGTTATTTGGGTAGAAAGACTTTAGTCTTTTTTCTTTTTGTGATACACTTATAATGGTGATACCATGGCAAAGAAAAAAAAGAAAAAACATCCTTTTTTAAAATTACTTTTGATATTAGTTCTCATTGGTATGCTTACATACACTTATGGAACTTATGTCGAACCAAAGCAACTTACTATTGAAGAACACACTATTCCAAGTAAAAATATCACTGATAATTTTGATGGCTTTAAAATTGTCCATATTAGTGATTTACATTATGGCAAATACTATCAATTTGATGATTTACAAAAAATGGTCAAACAAGTTAATGAATTAAATGCCGATATTGTCGTTTTAACTGGAGACTTAATTGATAAAGAAACGAAAATGACTACTAGTATCGCCGATAAAATAAGTGCGGAAATGAAAAAAATTTGCGCTGATAGTGGTAAATATGCGATTAATGGTGAAGATGATTTAAACTTTGATGAATGGGAAAACATTATTGCGAGTAGTGGTTTTACCAATTTAAATAATACTTATGATACGATTTATAAAAATGGATATAATAGTATCCTCTTAGCTGGTATAAGCACAATGAAAGATAAAGAATCAATTATTAATAAAAATCAAAAAACTGAAAACTATCTTAATTCATTTGAAAAAGATGGTCCAATATATAATATTTTATTAATTCATGAACCTGATTATATCGATGAACTTGAAGATAATAAATATAATTTAGTTTTAGCTGGTCATTCTCATTATGGTCAAGTTAATTTACCTATTATAAATAGTTTGCTTTATCCTAAAGGAGCGCAGAAATACTATTACGGCCATTATAAATTAAAAAATGCCGAACTTTATATCAATAATGGTTTAGGTAATACTGATTTTAATTTTAGATTATTTAATATGCCAACTATTGATGTCTATAGGCTTATAAAAAAATAAAATTAGGAAAATTAACAATCTTATGGAAGAAACTGGCGCGAAAACTTTAGAATGCTATATGCTTTCTAACATTACTAATGCTCAAAAGGAATTCTAATTTAAATTATTTTGATTTAATAACGGAAAACGTTGAAACACTTAAAAACGAGTTATATAAATAGCTCGTTTTTTTATTATTCAAGATAACATTTGTCACCATCTAAACGCCATCCTTCATCACAATGATAATCTATAGTGTGAATATAATCGATTGACTTATAACATTTCATGCCTGAGCCAGAACCACTTTGAGTATAACCGCCTGGACAATAATATGAAGTAGATGATTGTTTAGGAGTGGTTTTGGTTGTCGTGTATTCGCATTGATTACCAACGAGAGTTCCTCCCTCATCACAAGTCGGAACCCCGACCAAACCGGTGCATATACCGCTAGGATAAATACACATACCTCCAATTAGACCTCCAGTGCACTCGGCACTTCCTCTTGGGCTCGTACCATTTGGGCACCCATAATAGGGATAAGAAGGAGAACCATAAGTTGTCTCTTTTTTGGAACAAGTTCCAGAACAACTAGAAGAACCAGTATAACCATAAGGACAATAACATGATGTCGAAGATTGTCTTGTGGTATACACTCTGCATGTAGTAGCTGAACCCTCGCCTTCTTTGGTATAGCCTTCTGGACAATCGTAATGTTCGCCGGTTCCTGAAGCTTCTTTCCAAATTGTGACAGTAAATGTACTACTTTCTTCATTAAAACCATCTGTTACTTTGGAAACAATATTTCCATTTTTCGTAAACTCTTCTGTGGCGGTTGTTCCTTCTACAATCTTTTCTTCTCCTTTATCAATTTGATATGTACATGTATAAGTACTTCCGCAGCCTTCTGGAAAAGTTATGTTGACAGTTTGTCTTTCCGATCCCTCTGATGTATAAGTTGGTTTATCAAAGTTTAATGTTGTTTCATTGGCTGATGACATTACTGTTTTGCCAGCTTCATTGGTGATTCTTACTTTAATATCATGTGAAGTATTTTTCTTTATATCATTAAAGGTATGGGTATTTTCTTCTTCTCCAAGCTTTGTTACCCATTCATCAGTATTATCGATATTATATTCATATTTAACTATCTTACTTCCAGTTACTGGATTAGCTGTTACAGTTATTGTTTTACTGGTACTTTTAGTTGATAATGTTAATGATATTTCTTTAGTATCAAACTTATAAGCTTTACTTATCGTTTCGGTTGATTTATTTGATAAGACATCTTCTATATCTTCTTTTATCCATAAATAATATATTCCATTAAAGTTCTCTGAAACCGAAGCTGGTATCGTTACTATTGTACTATCTTCTCCATTATTATTGGTGGTTATTAAGGTTTCGGTATATTCTGGTGAAGTATTATTATCATTAGTAAAGGCATAATATACTTTTTGTTTCTCTTTTAAACCACTTCCTAAATCTTCTATTTTGATTTTTATCTCTTTTCCTCCAGTAAAATATTCTTCTCCGCTGCCATTTGGTTCAATGGTTATCGTTGGTCCTTGATAATCTACTCTTGTAGCTTTGGCAGTAAGCTGAGTTGCTTCTGTGAATTTTACCTTATCGTTTGCTTTACCTATTTCCTTATCTTCCTGATACCATGCTCCTTCATATCCTCTTGGTACTTCGATACTTGGTAAGGTTATCTCACATTCTTCTTTATTATATATACTACATTCTTTACTTTCTTCCCCAATATTAGTAACTTCTCCTTCTTTACTATAGGTTATAGTAAAGTCTTTTTTATATATGGCATATAAGATATTCTCTTCTGGTTTTACTTGATAACTATCTATTTTATCATGCGCTTCTTTTTCGTTATTCCAGCCGATAAAGTCATATCCTTTTTTTTCAGCTGTATATTCTAAGTTGGCTTCATAGCCTTCTTCTTGATAACTACTAAAAGCATCGGTACTATCGCCGCCATTAGTATGATAATCATATTGTAATAAATATCTATCTGGAACTGATGGTGTTGGTTCAGTACCAGTTTGATCTTCAACATAATCTACTGATACTGTAAGATCAGCCACTAAATCATCTGGTTTTTCAGTTATTCCTTTATTATATTCTACTTTTATAGTGAGTACTTCACTTTTCCCACCAGGTAAAGTATCTCCTTCTTTTAATCCACTGGCAGTAAAAGAAATTATTTTATTTCTACTTTTACTCATATTTATTTTTGCCAATTTTGCAGGTATAGTTCCTTTATTTGTTACCGTTATATCATAATTAATATAATCTCCTGGTGATTTTAAAATTGCTTTAAAGGTTGCTGTTAGTTCATCCCATGTTGGTTCTTCTTTATTACTAGCTAATCCATGAATATCACTTTCAACATTAGTTATTCTTATATCCCAATTTCTAGCCATACTAGCGGTTCCATCTATATTAAGGACACTAGTATATGCCGCATA
>CANQAO010000033.1 GCA_947589375.1 uncultured Bacilli bacterium
CATACTAAAAAATAGTGTGATGATTTTTTTCACCAACACTATTTATAATACAACCCAACTTTAAACCCTTAAATAGGGTTTTTCTTTTGGGCCCACAATGATTAGTCTTTTTGTCATATACTATAACAAGAGGTGATTAATTTGAATATTTCTGTTTCTGATTTGCTCAAACTTTCAAATCCCAATATAATTGATATTAGGCCTATTCAAAATTTCAATAATAACCATATTCCTAATGCTAGAAATATCAGTTATAATGATTTAATGATAAATCCTGGGAAATATTTAAATAGAAATGAAACATATTATATATATTGTCGTCATGGGCTAACTTCACAAGGCTTATGCCAAATATTAAACAATCAAGGTTATAAAACGGTAAGTGTTATTGGGGGCTATGAAGCTTGGCTCCTTCAAAATAACGAATAATAGTGTTACGAACCGCAACACCAACAAACCTTAAAAATATGGGAAAATAATATTGGTGGTAGATATGCAGTTTAATCGTAATGATGAAAATTATGTATATGATTTTGTTGGTAAAAATATTAGAAAGTATCGCAAGCAAAAAGGCTGGACCCAAAGAGAACTTGCTGAAAGAAGCCGATATTCCAAACAATTTATTTCTAATATGGAAAACAACGTCCACCAAACATTTTCCTTAGGTACCATTTGGAAACTCGCACAAGTGTTAGAAATCAAATTATCAGATCTATGTGAAGAACCAGAAAATGAAGAGGAGAAAATTGAAAGCATGTAAATGCTTTTTTCTGTTGGAAAAATATCGGATAAGCTTGAAACAAATAATTAGATAAGTTATAATGAAAATGATGGGAGGCTAAGGTTATGGCATACATAATTATTGGATTATTGATTATTATATTAATAGTAAGTATCATTTCGCTTACTAAAAACATTAACGAATCTAACATTACTGAAAGACTCGGTAAAATGGAGACAGGTATTGTTAAAGAGCTAGGGCTTTTTAAAAGTGATTTAGGTGACAATACTAATAAAAATTTTGATAAATTAAATGAAAAAATCGAAACTAAACTTACGCAAATTAACGATAAAGTAAATGAAAGATTAGATCAAAATTTTGAAAAAACTAATAAGACTTTTACCTCAGTACTAGAAAGATTATCGAAAATTGATGAAGCGCAAAAGAAAATTGATAGTCTATCTAATGATATTGTGTCGCTGCAAACAGTTTTAACTGATAAAAAAACAAGAGGTATTTTCGGCGAAGTCAATTTAAAACATATTTTAGAAAATGTCTTTGGACCAAATAATAAAGTTTATAAATTACAATATACTTTAAGTAATGGAACTATTGCCGATAGTGTTCTTTTTGCTCCTGAACCTTTAGGTTTAATTGCCATCGATTCTAAATTTCCACTAGAAAACTATCAAAATATGGTTGATAAAAATAATGCTCATAGAGATAATGCCGAAAAATTATTTAAACAAGACATGAAAAAACATATCGATGCTATTGCGACTAAATATATTATTCCTGGGGAAACAACCGATCAAGCTATTTTATTTTTACCAGCTGAAGCTATCTTTGCCGAAGTTAATGCTTATCATCAAGATATTATGGATTATGCTTATAAAAAAAGAGTATGGATAACTGGTCCCACGACTTTAATGAGTACTTTAACGACCTTACAAATTATTATGAAAAATATCGAACGTGATAAATATACCAAAGTTATTCAATCGGAACTTCGTCTATTAGATGAAGAATTTAAACGTTATAAAGAGAGATGGGACAAACTTTTTAGAAGTATTGATACAGTTAGTAAAGATGTTAAAGACATTCACACGACAACTGAAAAAATCACCAAAAGATTTAACTCAATCAATGGTGTAGAAATGGAGACTATAGCCCATGAAGAAAATCAATTACTTACTCATTCTGATAACTCTGATATGTAGTTTTGTAACCATTTTTTCAGAACTAGATAAAGGTATAGTCATTATTTTAAAAGATGCGAGTATTATATTTACTATTTCGGTGCCTTATATAGTAAAACGGGTATTTAAAATAGACTTAAGTGAAAGTTTTATCACCCTTTGGATTATATACATTTTTTTCAATCATTATTTAGGGATAATTGCTGAATATTATAACAAGTGGGAAGGCCTTGATAAATGGACCCATATGTTATCTGGTGTGCTTTCAGCTTATGGAGCCGCTTTAATTTTAAAATATAATAAAACAAAAAACACTTTAGTCAATATTTTATTTATCGTTTCTTTCGCTTGGCTCTGCGCCGGCTTATGGGAAACCTTTGAATTTACTTGTAATTATTTTGTCGGTGGCGATGCGCAAAGAGTCGCGGAAACGGGCGTATCCGATACGATGTGGGATATGATAGTCGCCTTTATCGGAGCTATATTATTTAGTATTTATTACTATATTACTAGTAAAATTTTACACAAAAACAGTTAATTAACTGTTTTTAAATACTTAAATACTATATTTTTTTGTCTAAATAGCTTATAATTAAATTAGAGGTGAAAAGCATGGAGGAAAAAGTCTACAATATAATTACGGGTCAAAACAAAGCGATAACTTATGAAGAAATCATGGGACAGTTAGAAGCCGATGAAAAGGAAAAGCTAACGCCGACTTTAATTAAATTAGCTAATGACTTAAAAATACGAGTAACCAATAAAGGTAAATATGAAAAATTTAATGATAGTAGTCAAAAAATTGGAACTTTAGTTATGAATCCTAAAGGTTTTGGTTTTGTCATGATTGATGGTGAAGAGGACGACTACTATGTATCTAAAAATAATATTAATGGAGCGATTAATGGCGATACGGTTATTATAACCGTAATTAATGAAGAAAAAAAAGAAGCTGTTATTCGCAAAATAAATCAAAGAAATTTAGACGATCTCTTAGTCGGCGAATTTTATATTAAAGATGGAAAAAATTTCATTGATTTAGATGATGATAAAATAAATATCATCGTCGAAATTCCCGAAGATAAAACTAAAGGTGCGGTGACGGGACATAAAGTAGTTGTTAAAATAAATAATAATCTCGATAAAACTAATTATTATCAAGGGGAAATTATGCGAATTTTGGGGCATAAAGATGATCCTGGAGTTGATATTTTATCAATCGCCGCTAAATATAAAATTAATGATGTTTTCGCTCCGGAGGTCATTAAAGAATTAGAAGATATTCCTAGGGAAGTTAAACCCGAAGAGATGAAAGACCGCAAAGACTTAAGAGAAGAAATGATTTTTACCATTGATGGCGATGATACGAAAGATATCGATGACGCTATTAGTTTAAAAAAAGAAAATGGGCATTATATTTTAGGAGTGCATATCGCCGATGTTTCTTATTATGTCAAAGAAAATACCGCCATTGGTGATGAAGCTTATAATCGTGGGACTAGTTCTTATCTAGCCGATACAGTTATCCCCATGCTCCCACATGAGCTTTCCAATGGTATTTGTTCTTTAAATCCTAATGTCGATCGCTTGGCTATTTCATGCATGATGGAAATTGATGAAAAGGGTAATACTTTAAATAGTGAAATTTTTGAAAGTGTTATTCGTTCAAGAAAACAAATGACTTATAAAAATGTTAATCAAATTATTGAAAAAAACATTATTCCTGAAGGTTATGAAGCATTTGCGGATACTTTAAAAGAAATGCATGAACTAGCGAAAATTATTCGAAAGAATAAAATCGTTAGAGGCTATATCGATTTTGATACTGATGAACCCAAGATAATAGTTGATGATCATGGTAAAGCGATTGATGTAAAAAAACGTGAACGTGGTGAAGGTGAAAAATTAATCGAAGACTTTATGATATGCGCTAATGAAGCTGTAGCGACAACCATTACCTATATGGAACTACCATTTATTTATCGTGTTCATGGTATGCCTGATGAAGATAAAATTAAAGAATTTTTAAATTTCACGGGTATTTTAGGTCACAAAGTAAATGCCAATTTAAGAAATATTACTCCAAAAACCATTCAAAATATTTTAGATCAATTGCGTGATAAAAAAGAATATCCAATTTTATCAACCATGCTTTTAAGAAGTATGAAAAAAGCCATTTATGATAGTACGAATATTGGCCACTTCGGTTTAGCTAGTAAATGTTATACCCATTTTACTTCGCCAATTAGAAGATTTCCTGATTTAACAGTTCATCGACTACTTCGAACATATTTATTTAAACATCAAATCAATAATGAAACCATTAATTATTTTACTAGTAAACTGCCGCAAATTGCTCTTAAGTCATCAGAACGAGAAAGAGCCGCTGTGGAGTGTGAACGAGATGTCACTGATATGAAAATGGCTGAATATATGCTGGATCACATTGGCGAAACTTTCGAAGGAATGATTAATACCGTTACTAATTACGGCATGTATGTCGAGTTACCTAATTTAGTTGAAGGAATGGTTAGAATTGACGATTTAGATGACGATTACTATTTTTATCAAGAAGCGACATATAGCTTAATTGGTAAAAGAACGAAGAAAAAATATATGGTTGGTGACAAAGTTACTGTGACTGTGGAAAGTGTTATTAAAGATAAAGGTTTAATTAATTTTGTTCTGGCCCCAAAAGGTGATGAAAATGGAAATAATAAATAGAAAAGCTAAATATGATTATCAGATTTCCGATACTATTGAAGCGGGCATTGTCCTAACCGGTACTGAAATCAAATCAATAAGAGCTGGTAAAGCACAGCTTAAAGATAGTTATGCAACCATAAAAAAAGGTGAAGCTATTTTAATTAATATGCATATTAGTCAGTATGAACAAGGCAATCAGTTTAACCATGATGAGACGCGAACGAGAAAACTATTATTACATAAAAAAGAAATTTTAAAACTAAATGATAAAATCAAATTAGAAGGCTTTACTTTAGTACCTTTAAAACTTTACTTTAATAAAAATAAAGCAAAAATATTATTGGGCGTAGGCAAAGGTAAAAAAACATATGATAAAAGAGAAGCTATTAAAAAAAGAGACATCGAAAAAGATATTCAAGCTAGATTAAAAAGATAAAGCTTAAAATTATACATTAAAAAGGTTCATCATCTTATAGTTAGATGATGGACCAATTTGATTTTACATATTTAATAAAATGTGATAAAATATATTCCACATGGGGGCGCTTAGGTTTCGACAGATATGTGGAGATTAAAATTGCAAGTCGGAGGTACACGTTAAGTACACAGTTAAATATAACTGGAAAAACTGAAGGCTATAATGGCCAATTAGCTTTCGCTTAAGAATAAGACGAAGCTGCTCTTTCTATTCTCTTTCCCATGGGGAATTTTAAGGGCTCATATTTAAGTGGGATATATTATTACTAAGTCTAGGAGTAATAACGAATTTTATAGACTTACTAATAAATTGGTGGTTAGCTACCGTATTTATTAGGACACTTATTAGCTAACTAAACTTGTAGAGATTTTTTTGGAAATATATTTGGACAGGAGTTCGATTCTCCTCGCCTCCACCAGTGACGAATCTGTTCGGAAAAGTCCGAGCATAGATATAGAAATCAATCTGAAATATGATTGATTTTTTCGTGGTATTAGAAAAAGTCATCACAAAAGAATGGTGGTGATTAAATGAATATAATCAAACAACAGCTTGATATTGAAGAAAGTTTAAAACAGAGAATAGAATTTATTTTTGAGTTTTGTCATATTAAGCCAAAAATAAAAAATGGTAGTATTAGAAAAATTGATAAAACTAATTTATCTTATATCGAACCGCATCAAGTAGTAGTAAAAAATACAACATTCTTGTTTTTTAACTATTCTAATGATATTTACATAAATAACTTAAATCATAAAATAAAGTTATCTGAACTAGAAGATTATATCAAAAATATGAGCTAATACCTAAAAAATGTTTGACATTTACCCAAAAAAGAGTTAATATATCATACCAATAAAGGAATATATGCCCTATTCCTTAATTAAAAAAGGGGGAATCAATATGCGATTTCTGAAATATATTAAATTATATAATCATGGGGGAGATAAAAGGTATTAGATTATATCTAGGACTTTTTATCTCTCTTTTTTGTAAAAAAAGGAGCGTGAGATAATGGAAGAAGAAAAGAAAATATGTGGACTTTATATGAGAGTATCAACCGAAGATCAAGCTAGAGAAGGATTTAGTTTGCCTGAACAAAAAGAAAGATTAGAAGCTTATTGTAAATTTAAAGGTTATGAGATTAAGGACTATTACGAAGATGCCGGAATATCAGCTAAAACAGGCAATTTAAGGCCTGAATTTGAAAGATTAAAGGAAGATATAAAAGCAAAAAGAATAAACACTCTAGTAGCCTTAAAACTAGATAGAATTACTAGAAGCATTTATGACTGGGAAGAATTAATGAAATTTTTGGAAAAAAACAATGCTTATTTGGATGTTGTTAATGATGAAATAAATACAACAACCGCCAATGGTAAATTGGTATCTAGGCTTTTAATGAGTGTCAGTCAAAATGAAATAGAAAGAACAAGTGAAAGAACAAAAATGGGTATGGCAGGGGCAATTAAACAAGGCCATATTCCTAACAATGCACCTATCGGTTATACAAGAGAAAATAAAAAGCTAGTTATCGACTATGCTACTAAAGATATTGTTAAAAGAATATTTGATTTGTATCATAGTGGAAAATCATATAAAACTATCAGTAATATTTTAAATGAAGAGCAGGTTTTAGGCAGAACTAATTGGCGTGATACAAGCATTATTACTATTTTAGAAAACCCAATATATAAAGGTGATTATATTCATGGAAAACGAACTCAACATCCTACTTATTATGCAAATGTGGTTGAGCCGATAGTTAGTAAAGAGTTATGGGAAGAATGCCAAGTGCAAAAGAAAAAGAACTCTCGTAGCTATATGCGAACTTTAACATATTTATTCTTGCAAAAACTAGAGTGTCCAAAATGTGGACGCATATTAGGTGGTAAGGCAGCCAAAAAGAAAGGTAAAGAATATTATTATTACTATTGTCACGATTGTAAATTAACTGTGAAAGAAAATGTGATTGAAAAATATTTTGACGATTTTATTGATAAATTAGTCGAATATGATAATGTTGTAAATCAATTTTTCTTACCAATGATAAAGACTAATTTTGATGAACCTGCTGATAAAATCAAAAAAGAAATTACCAAACAAAATGAAAAACTAGAAAGAATTAAGAAAGCATATATTGAAGGAGTTTTTGATTTAAAAGATTATAATAAAGAGAAAAAAATCGTCTTGGAAAGCATTAAAAATTTAGAAGAAGAATTAAAAAGTGATGAGATATGCAATCATTTAAAGTTTACTCCTGAAGATATTTTGTTAAAAAGAGATATTGATTATTTGAATAAATTAAAACTAAATCAAGAGTATCAAGAAAGAACAAAAACTTGGAAAAAGTTTACCCGAGAAGAAAAATCCGATTTTATTATGAAATATGTTGATAGTGTTAAATTAAAAATGATGGGAACTACAACAACAGTTGATGAAATATTTTTTAGAGAATCTATATGCAAGCCATTTAATGAATTATATGAGAGTGGCTACATTGATACTGAAGAATTTGCTTTATTTGGAAACGTAGTAGGCAAGTTAAGAGTTAGTCATTACTTGCCCGAAGAAAAAGTTATTAATCATATTATGAGATTAAAACAATACTATGATGTCGGTTTTACGGAAGCAACTTATTATGTTCAAAAGAAAGTATTTTATTTCAATTTCTTTGCTGACAATAGGACTATTGTTAGAATATTTCCACTTGAAGATTATATTAAAAACGATCCTGAAATGAAAGAAGAAAAATACAAGTTTGGAATTATTTATATTAGAGAAAAAGATGAGTTTCAGATGGTAGATGTTGATGCTGCCTTTGATTATATTCCTGATGAAAGCAACACATCAATTATATATCAAAATGGTAAGGAGCCAGTCGAAGTTGGTGTAAAAGCAGTCGGCTTTGATATAAAAAATCAAGTTTTATTACAGTAAAACTTGAGCACCTTACTTTATAGATTTTTAATCTATAAAGCGAATAAATTATGAAAATCATTGTTTTAGCAAAACAATATTTGAATAATTTTTATAGATAAAATAATAAACAACGTTTGTTATTTTATCATTAGTCCATACGCAAAAATGGCTTTTATGTAGTACATAAAAACATTTGATGCGTAGGACTAGCGGATTATAAGGCAGCCGCCTTATCTCCCTTATCTTGATGTTTGCGTCAAGATATATAGGGAGTTATGTATTTTGTCATAACAAAATAACACTATAGAAAGGACGTGAATTATATGTTATTAAGAAGAAAACTATATACTTTATTTGGAAGAAAATTTTATAATTTGAAATATGGCAAATGTTATCTTTTAGGTAAGAAAAATGGTTACTACTTGGTGTGGGCAGATAAATGTTTTAATCATTATATTGTATGTGATTATATGGACAGTATGGGAACAATGATGAATCAGGAATTTTTTAAATCATTCTTTAAAGCCTATAAGTTTTATCGCAACAAAGTAAAAAAAGCTAAAACGAATTATTCCAAAATTTGTATTAGTACAAACGATATAGGAAAGTAAAAATGAAAGGGGGTTTTAGTTATGAATGAGCTATCATATTCGTTCCATTTAGGAAATGATAAAAACAAAACAAAGAAAGCTAAACAAATGAAAAGTAAAATTGAAACATCATCTTTTAACAATAATGCAATACAAAATTCTAAACATTTAAGCAAAGTTAATCACCATAATTTAAGAAAATATGAGAATAATGATGAACTGATTAGAATTATAAAAGGCTCTAATAATATTGTTACTGATGTTAAAGAACTTTACAAAAAAGAATTTGATAAAGCTAAAGAAGATTATAATAAAAAACAGACTAGATCTGATCGAGTAATAAAAGATTATTTTGAAAAAATAAGTAATGACACTAAACACGATTTAGCTTGTGAAATAATTATTGAACTCGGAGATATGACTTATTGGGAAAACAAAGACATGGAAGAAAAGTATAAAATGGTTTCAGTTTTTGAAAAACAAGTTGAAGATTTAGAAAGACTTGTTCCTAGTTTTAAAGTAGCCAATGCTACAGTCCATTTTGACGAATCTAGTCCACATCTTCATATTGTCGGTATCGCAATTAAAGAAAATTGTAAAACGGGGATGGAAAAACAAGTTGGTAAGACTAGTATTTTTACTAAAGATTCACTAAAAACTATTCAAGATGAAATGCGAAAAGCTTGTATAAAATCTTATAATGAAATTTATGGTCTGAATGCTGAACTTAAAAAGAAAAGCAAAGGAAGAAACAAAGATTATAAAGTTTCACAAATGCAAGATTATGAAGAATTAGTAAAAAATTATGATAAACAGAGCGAATATATTTCTAAAGTTACTGACAATACAAAAGAGCTAGATTTAAAAACAAAAAATGCAAAGAATATTGTTGAAAGTCTAAAAACTCAACCCTTAAATAAAAATAATTATGTTATTTCTAATGAGAACAAAGAAAAGTTATTGGCTTATTTTAATGATGTTAAAGATTCTTCTGATAAAGTGAAAGATATTACTGATTTTTCAGTTTCTATCAGTAAAGTAAAAGAAGATTTAGAACAAAACTATTCTAAAGTCGAAGAATTAGAGACAAAAGTATATGAGAAAAATTTAGAAAATGAAAAATTAAGACAAGCTGTTCTTAAACAAGATAAAGATATTAAAAAATACAAAGAAGAAAATCGTAGCTTGAAACAAGAAAACAATAAATTACAAAAATTAGTTGATTTCTTTAGTGAACTATTTAATAAATTAAAAAGGTTTTTAGAAAGAAAACTTTACAAAAAACCTGAAACAAGAGATAAATATATGGATTTTTCAAAAGAATTATACCATCATGGTATATTGGACTATGATGACTTTAATAATTTAAGAGAAACATACGAATATAATAAAGAAAATTTAGAAGATCGTGATAAAGATGATTTTGGTCTAGGATTGTAACCTAGATCTTTTTGATACTTTACTTTGTTTTACGTATTTTATATTGCAAAACTTTAAATAAAGACAAGAGTTTGGTATAATTATTATAATAATTAGTGTAGGAGGAAATA
>CANQAO010000034.1 GCA_947589375.1 uncultured Bacilli bacterium
AGGATGATAAAATCATCCTCTCATAGTCAGTTTCTTGTATCAATTTAATGTCCACCAACACTATTTGACAAAGAACCCAAGAAACGGGGTTCATATCAGCTTAAAACTATATGTTTTTTTGAACAAAAATATAAGACCTAAGCCTTATATTTCGTTAATATATTCTAGTAATTTAATAAACATCTTAATAAACTTTTTATCTAAGCCTTTTTTACCTAGCTTACGAATTTCAATACGTTTCTTTTGAATCGTTAAATCACTAAATAAAATGGAATCGATAGTTTCTTTCATTTCGGTGGAAATTTGAAGATCACTGATAATACTTTCGATGTCCCGGTTGATTAAGTGCACAGCATCAATTTCAATATCTTTACCCTTACAGCTAATTGTAAGCTGTCCGACGGTTTTAACATCTTTAACTTCCACAATAAAGTCTGGTCCATCAACATAAGTTTTAAAAGAAACTTTATCTCGGTTACTATAAATTTCGACATCATCAGTTCGTTTAGTATTACGGAAAATAATCTTATAATTACGAGTTTCAGGCACGATCCCACTCTTACCATCTTTGGCCCTAATAATTACGCTATAGTTATTAGGTAAATAATTATATTCAATTTCCGTAAGCAAGTAAAAACCTTTACGATATAAATCACTTTCGCCATCATCTTCAAATAAAGTATAAGTATTATTCTTCCCTGGGAAAATATGAATTTCCATATCTTTAGGTGGTGTGGTGTCATTTAAATTCTCATGAATGCCAAGGGGAATAATCGCACCTTGTCTAGCAAAGACAGGGAATTCTTCATCTTTAAAGAAGGTAATATAATTGTGCCCACCGGGGAATTTTTTACCAGTCACAAAGTCATACCACATACCATCAGGCATGGTGAAATTATGCACTACACGGTTCATGACTGGATCTTTTTTAGATACAATTGGGCAAACTAGTAATTCTTCACCAAAATAGTACTCATTACGATATAAAGGATCATCATAAAGTTCAGGATTAGTATAATAAATTGGCTTAATTAATGGTTTACCAAATTTATGATATTTATAAGCTTCACTATAAATATATGGAATTAATTTATGTCTTAATTGTAAATAATCTTTAACAATCGCATAGGTTTTGATATCCCAAAGCCATGGTTCACGTTTATAATACCTACCCTTATCAACACCAAATTTTAAAATTGGTGAAAATGTCCCTAACTGCACAAATCTAACATATAATTCACCATCTTCGATACCTTTAAAATATCCGCCAATATCATGTGACCAGAAACTAACTCCATTATTAAAGGCACTGGCATTAAAGAATGGAATCTTTTTAAGAGTGCTCCAACTAACGGTGGTTTTTCCAGAATATAATACTGGATAACGATGTGGCGCAATTCTGGCATCTTCAGCTAAAATCATTGGGCGACGTTTATAATCTCTATACATATCATAGAATTGATAATGTTTTAAAAGGGCCATATCTAAAAGTCTATCTTTTACTTCCACATCAAGCCAATAAAAAGCAATGCCCATAGTATCTAATGGATGAATAAATATTTTTAAATAAACATCAATAAATTTAGGGTCATATACATTAAATGGGATCTGGCCATTTTTATTAGCTTGTAAATATTTTAAAGCTTCTTCATAATATCTATCGTAATTATAAATACCCTCAGTTGGATTAATGCTTAGTCCTAACCTAATATTTTTTTCTTTTAAGTAACTTACCATCGCTGCGGGATTTTTAAACTTATCATTATTAAAGGTAAAACCAGATTTTAAATGATATTTACCACTATAAGCTCTTTTGTGCCAATCCTTATCTAGTAACACGATAGAAATAGGTATTTCTTTCTTTTCAAAAGTATCTACTAATTCTTTTAGTTCTAAATCATCATAATCATTGTTACGACTCCACCAGTTTCCAAGAGCATATCTTGGCACTAGAGCGGGATAACCCGTTAATTCATAATAATCTTTAAGCGCTTCTTCATAATCGCCATTATACATAAATAAATAGATATCGATATTGCCTGAATCGCGTTCGGTAACAGTCCCATCCTCATTCCAAACATAATCTTTAGAATCGTCTAGACTTGCCATACCTTCAGCCGAATATAAGCCTCTACCATTAGTGCCCCCTTCTTCTAGGCTAATCGCAGGAATGCCAAAATTGCGCACTTCAGGATGACCATAATACCATACTTTATCAGTGTTTAGTAATTCCACTTTCAAATTAATGGTTGGATTTACTTTAGTGCCTGCAAATGGTCTTTCTTTGGTATAGGTTAATTTAAAATAATTCGTCCATATTTCGATAAAATGACTATCATCTTTAGTATGGAATTCTGGAAGAGTTAAATTACGATGTAAAATAAGTCCTGTCGGCCTATCTAAAAATGCGCCACTTGGACTATACTCTAGTCTAATTACTCTTGGCGATAAAACAGTAAAACGATAACTTCCCCCACTAATAATAGCTTTGGGATTAGCTTCCGCGCTTTTTAAATCAATTTTAAATTGTTCGCCTAAATTATACATGATATCACGCCCCATATTATTTTTTTAAATTTCATCTATCTGCATAAAATTTGTCTGTCTAGCTTTTTTAAATGGATATCCACCGGTGATAATTACTTTATCACCTTTTTCTAAACCTAAAAGTTCTTGTAACTGCATTTTAACTTTTTGCGTTAAAATATCGAAATCTGATTCTTTAATCGCAATCGGTAAAACCCCAAAATAAAGATTTAAACCTCGCGCAATTTGTTTATCAGAAGTAACCGCTAATATCATACATGGTGGACGAAGTTTACTAATTTGTTTCACGGTATGACCAGTAGTTGTAGTGGCAATAATAACCTTACAATCAAGTTCTAAGGCCCCTAAAGCCACACTGCTAGCAATCGTCCCAGAAATGTCTTTAGTTTTAGCTTTAATCGCCGCTTCTAAATAATCATCGTAATTAGTACTAGCTTCAGCTGATTTGATGATTTTTTCAATTTCCATAACCGCTTCAATCGGATTAGGTCCCACTGCTGTTTCCCCAGCTAATAAAATACTATCAACACTTTCCGAAATAGCGTTAGCTAAATCTGAAACTTCGGAACGACTAGGAATAACTTCTTCGGTTAAAAAACTATCTAACTCCGCTGTAATGATACTAATTTTACCTTTATTACGGCATTTGCGAATCACTTGACGTTTAATGTTTGGTACATCTTCCAGTGGTAGTTCGACAGCTAAGTCACTACGAGCGAGTAACACACCATCCGCCACATCGATAATACGATTTAATGATTTTACAGCTTTATCATTTTGAATTTTAGCAATTAAGCCAATATGATCATTTTGAAGTTCAATTAAAACATCGTTAATTTCCATAATATCTTCAGCATCCGTCACATTAGATACGCCAATAAAATCCACACCCATTTCATGAGCAAATAATATATCTTTACGATCTTGTTCGGTTAAAAACTTACGATTTAAAGTAATGCCTGGCAAGTATATTTTTGATAAACTAGTTACTTCCCCACCTTGAAGTACTTCACAAACTACATAATCTAGCCCCTTTTCAACGACTTCTAAAACTACTTTGCCATCCATCAGTTTGATAATTGAATGATATTTTAAATCATCGATTAGTTTAGGGTAATTAACACAAAATTGGAAACCATTACAGATAACTTGTTTCGCATAAATACGTATGCGTTCACCAGTTTTATATTCAGCCCTACCATTATAAAACTCACCCGTTCTAAGGCAAGGGCCTTCTAAATCCATCATGACAGCGGTATTGGTGCCCAAATCTTCATTAATTTTATTGATATTGTCGATAATATGTTTAGAAAATTCATGATCGGAAAAGCTCATATTTAAACGAATAACATCGACCCCACTTTGGATTAATTTTTCCAAAAGCTCACGTGTATAAGTAAGCGGTCCGACGGTAGCAATTATTTTCGTTCTATTCATATTATCACATATAATCTAATTATGGTCTTTAAGACCTATATTAGATTCCCCTTCCTATTATAATTATACCAATTTTTCGGTGAATAACAAGGGGAAAAGGCACAAAAATAAAAAAAATAGGCTCTTTAACCTATTTTATATCTAATATTTTAACTTCATATTCACCATTTGGGCTGGTAACTTTAGCGACATCACCTTTTTTAAGGCCTATGATCGCTGCAGCGATTGGTGATTCATTTGAAATTTTATTTTCAAAAGGGTCAGCTTCAGTACTACCGACAATGGTATACGTGTCGGTTTCACCATCTTCGACATATTCGATTTTAACGGTGTTTCCAATTGATACTACATCAGTATCCGCACTTTGGATAACGACAGCATTTTCAATCATCTGACTTAAGTTCGCTATTTTGGCTTCGACTTCGGCTTGTTCACTACGAGCCGCATCATATTCCGCATTCTCACTTAAATCTCCTAAGGCACGTGCTTCTTTTAAAGCATTAATTACTTCAGGCCTTTTTTCTTGTTGTAAATATTCAAGTTCTTTTTTCATGTCTTCTAACCCTTGCTCAGTTACATAAATCTCATCTGCTTTAGACATTCTGTCCACCTCTCCTTAATACTGATTTCTACAAATGTTACTACACTTTTGATGTTTTGTCAAGTGCTTTTTTCATCATATAGTCCTCACCTACTGGTTTCGGTACTTTAATATATACTATTTGTTTAGGGTGTCTAACTATACCTATTTTTTGCATATCTTCATCATAAATTTCATCAATGACCAAATCAAACTCATCATTTGGCCCAAAAATAGTGACTTTATCACCCTTCTCAAAATAATTTCTTTGTTCTAATTTCATGAGGTTAGTCTTTTTATCATAAGCTAAAACTAAACCTAAAAAATCTTGATTAGTAATTTCCATACGGCCATTATAATAGCCGGTGTCTTTGCCAAAATTACCATCAAAGAATTGGGCGACGGAATCACGATTCGCGCATCTTCTTAAAACTTTTTCATATTCTAAATTATATTTATAATTATTTTTATCTTTTAAATATTCATCAATCACTTGGCGGTAAACTTTAACAATCGTCGCAATATAATATGCGGAGCGCATACGCCCTTCGATTTTTAAACTATCGATATCCATATCGATTAATTCAGGAATATATTTAATTAACGATAAATCTTTGCTGCAAAAAGTAAATGGTTTTTCGCCTTTAACTTCTGCGCCATCGATAATTAAATCAAAATCCCAGCGGCAAATTTGACTGCAACCACCACGATTGGAATCGCGATTGGTTAAAAAATTAGAAAGCACACACCTACCACTATAAGAAGCGCACATGGCCCCATGGACAAAGACTTCAAGTTCGATTGGGACACTATCTTTGACGATTTTGATGTCATCTTTGGTGCATTCTCTAGCTAAAACAATACGGCTTACGCCTTCTTTATGCCAAAAAGCGGCCGCTTTTTTATTAATCGTTGAAGCCTGAGTTGATAAATGAATGGTTAAATTAGTATTATCTTTAGCTATTTTAATAATAGCTGGATCACTAACAATGATACCATCGACCTTAAGTTTATCTAATTTTTTGAGATAATCCGTTATCATTTCAAGTTCTTTATTATGCATGGCAATATTGACGGTAACATATACTTTTTTATTTAAATTATGGGCAAAAGCGACGCCTTTTTCTAAATCTTTTAAAGAAAAATTATCGGCATTGGCTCTTAAGTTAAAAGATCCGCCAACATAAACGGCATCAGCCCCATATAACAAAGCAATTTTTAATCTTTCTAAATCGCCAGCTGGGGCGAGTAATTCTGGTTTATTCATCTTTCTTCACCTTATATATCGTTTCTTTATACAAAAAACCATGTTCAAACGGAAAATTGTGCGCATCAGTAAGTACTTTTTTAAATTCCTTTTCATCGATAAAGGTACTATTGAAAACTAAATAATCGTCTAAAAAGTCTTCATCTAAAATATTTAAAATGTAATTTGAAAAAACCGTCGTCCCATGGTTATCATCGATAATGGGATATGTCTTACCCTCTTTATAAATGTGCTTTTTTAGGCCTTTTTGATCTAAATTAAAATAGTCTAAATAGTTTTTAACTAAATGTCTTTTGGAAGTAAACATGGGAATATAACCAAAGACATTAATAAAAAGTTTGGCTTTACTATGTTTTTTGATGGTGATGATTTCATCTTTAGTGAGTTCTGAAGATAAATAAGCATATTTAGCGCCTTTATCATACCAATAATTAATAGTTTCATAGTTGGTAACTAAATGTTCTTGGGCCCATACTAAATCGGTTTTTAAATTTAATTCGGCTTTTAATTGGATAAACGCAATATCGTAAAAAATAATGCCCTTAATGTTTAATGCTTCTATTTGTTTTAATACTTTAGTTAAGACCTTTATTTCTTCATTATAAATACTTTTATTCATGACTAAAAATACGTCCGGACCTATAGCTTTTATTTCGTTTATTTCATCAAAGGTAAAAGTATTTGGAAAATTAATACTATAGTCCTGAACTGGTAATATAAAAGCGGTTACTAAATCTTTAAGATCTTGTGCTTGCTTTAAACTACTAATAATGGCTACTTTTTTCATAATCTCACCCGTAAAATCCATTATATCAAAAAAAGGTAGATTTTTCTACCTTTTACTTGGTTGTTTTTGGTTTCGTAGTTTTTTTCGTAGTAGTTGTCTTAGGTGCAGCTTTTTTCGTTGTTGTCTTAGGTGCCGATTTAGCTATGGTTTTTTTAGTTGGGGTTACCTTTTTAGCAGCAGTTTTCTTTGAAGCGGTTTTCTTTGGAGTTGTTTTTGCAGTTACTGGTTTAACTTGTTCAGCTTGTTCTAAAGCTTCATAATCACCCGTTGTTGCTTCATACTCTTTTTTGATTTTGTCGTAGAAAAGCGCAAGTGTTACTGCAAAATAAGGAAATAACCATATATATAAGATTCCTAAAGTAAATAAACCTAAAATAAACCAACCAATAAAACTTAGAATTAAAATGAAGTATTCAATAACATAATCAGCCATCATATCAAAGCTTTTCATTAAAGTAGCGCCGATTGGTAATTTTGGCTCATCATATAAAACAAAATATGTTTGTGATAAAGTAATACCTATATAAACATTTACCATAATAATCGCAGCATTTAAGAATAATCCAAAGATGATTAAGATAACAGCTGCAAATGTATTAATAGCAACTTGATGAGAGATTACCATTAATAGTGAACCAAAAGCTAAATATTCCATTAATGACATAATAAAGCCAATGACAATTAAAATAACCGTAATGACTAAATATTTACTAAATAAGTTAGTTTCCTCAAATAAATCTTCAAATTTAACTCGTTTTTTCCTGGCAACATTTAAAATCATGCCTACAAATCCCATTGCGATTAAAGCATCAACTATTAGCGTAATAAGTGATGAAAGCCATGAAGCACCAATAGAACTAGCGATAAACGAACAACAACCCCCAAGTAGTATGAATAATAATAAACTAAGAATTAAAACCTGCCAGTTTCCTTTTAATCTTGCTTTAGCTTGTGCTTTTAATTTTGCATTATCCATATTATTTACTCCTTCCTATTATTAAGTATACCATAAAATTGTCGTTTTTTAACAAAAAAGAAAAAACTATTTAAAGTTTTTTCCGACTAACGGCAATTCCATCGCCAATATTTAAAATTTTCGTTACAAATTCTTGATTATTAATTAAGAATTCTTTATAATTATTAATTTTTCTAACTAAGGCTCTTAAGTTTTTACTTTTAATATGTTCATAGTTTTCGGTAAGCCCATGAAAAGATAAATTGTCAGTAATAATAACACCTTTGGGGTTTAAATTATGTTTATATTTTTCAAAAAATTTAATATATTGCGCTTTAGCCGCATCGATAAAGATTAAATCAAACTGTCCGTCCACATTAATATCTAAAGCATCGCCTAAAATTACATTTATTTGCTTTTGAACATTAAATTCTTGGATGTTTTTTAAGGCTTCATGATATCTAGCTTGATCTTTTTCAATTGTTACGATCTTTATTTTATCATCTACTAAAGCCATTTGGATTGCCGAATATCCAATTGCCGCACCAATCTCTAATATTTTTTTGACATTATGTTTTTTGATGTAGTCTTGCAAGAACAAAATTCCTTCTTTTTGCATAATCGGAATATTGTTCTCTTTAGCATAAGCTTCTAACCTATCCATTTGCCTTCTTTTTTTAGTTTGGCAATTATGGCATTATGTTCATTTAAATTCTTGGTAAAATGAACCTTTTTTTCGCTGTCAGCCACGAAATAATAACAATCAGTATCCGTGGGATTGATAGCCGCTTTAAGCGAACTTAGACTAGGATTATCAATCGGTCCCATTGGCAAGCCTTTCATCGTTACACATGTAGTATTATACCCATTACAAGCATTAAGTTCTTCTTTAGTAAGTTTTTCAGTCATCGCTTTATGGGCTGCATAATAGGTCGTAACATCGCTACCTAATGACCAATTATTATTAAGACGATTGTAAAATACACCTGATACTAAGGCTCTATCACTATCGGTTACGGCTTCTAATTCAATTAAGGAAGCTAAAGTTATAAGCTGATGAAGGCTATAATTACTTTGGTCGACTAGTTCTTTTAAAGGCGTTAATTTTTTGTTGGTGTTTTCCATGATTTTAGCTAAAAGATTATCTAAAGAGACTTCATTTTTTTCTAATACATAAGTGTCGGGATATAAATAACCTTCCAAATCGTAATAAATATTTGGATTTTTAACATCATCGGTAATAAACCAATATTTACTTTTTAAAGTATCGATATAAGTTTCATCAGATATTTTAGTTAAAAATTCTTCAGCCGTAATATCGGTTTTATTTTCGATAATTTGGGCCATGGCTTGAACATTAATTCCTTCTCTAAAGGTGAGTTTGATACTAGTATCTTTAATCTTTTCTTTATTGCATAAAGTTTCGACAATTTCCGAAACCGACATGGCAGCATTTAAATCATAAGTCCCCGCTTCGATTCTTTCAGGTTTATGTAATTTAAGGAAAATTTTATAGAAAAATTCTGATTTAATTAATTTTTTTTCTTTGAGCATTCCAGCTATAGTGTAATAATTATTACCTTTATCAACTGTAATTGTAATTGCTTTGGTATTACTACTTACCGCACTAGTTTCAAATTTATAAAGTCCTAAAAATACAACTATAACAAAAATAATAAGCACTATTAAAAATAGTGCCGTTTTTTTAAAAGAAAACTTACGTCGCTTAGGCATTCTCTGTTTGGCTTTCCTCTACTTGGTTTTGCATTTCTTCAAGAATTGTTTCAATAATTTTCCATTCTTTTTCAGTTTCAATTGGTTCAAGTGGCATAGCAGCCATTTCATCGCCTTCAGACACGTTTAAATCTGCAGGATTATAAATTGATGCGTAAACTCTAACATTACCTTCTTCATCGATTGAATTATCAGTATAAACTATGTAATTTTTATTAGTTTCTGGTGATTCAAACATAAATAATGTTTCACAATCAATTTGTCTTCCTTCAGCATCTACGGCTTTAAATTTTAATTCGTTCCCTTCCATCTTTATCATCCTTTCTTATCTAAATATGTTTGTAATATGATATTAGCCGCTAGACTATCAATCTTTTTTTTACGTTTTTTTCGTGACAGATCAGCAGCTACCATATAACTTGTGGCTTCTTTAGTTGATAATCTTTCATCTTGTAAAACTACTTCGATTTTAAATTTTTGTTCTAAAGCATGCTTAAATTCTAAAGTAGTTAAAGCTCTAGGACCAACTGAATTATTCATGTTTTTAGGAAAACCTAAAACAATTTTTTCAATTGGCTCGCTTTCGATAATAGGGGTTAGTTTTAGAAGTGCATCGTGATAATCACCATCGGCAAATCTTAGAACGGTATAAGCCGTCGCAATCGTTTTCGTCACATCGGAAATGGCAACTCCAAGCGTGCGCGTGCCTAAATCTAAACCTAAGTATTTCACTAAACCACCCTCTACTATGTACACCATTATTTTAACATTTATTTGCAGTTTTGTACAGCTTTTTTTCTAATTATCT
>CANQAO010000035.1 GCA_947589375.1 uncultured Bacilli bacterium
CAGTAGTGTGGGTGAAGTAGAAAAGCCTTACCGTGAGGTAAGGCAAGCCAAAATGTTTTGGCCTTTGTTCTTAGTATAATTATAAGCTTCCATACGTCCTTGTATTTTTTAATTTATCCCCTTACCAATTCCGAGAGTAAAATCCCATTTAACAAAAAAGGAATTGCTTAAATTAATTGTTAATTTTCATACTAAAAAATAGTGTGATGGTTTTTCCTCACACTATTTATAATACAACCTTTAGTTTAAGCCTTTTTTAATATAAGTGATAATATTGTTTCGTTCAGCTTCTGAACTATTTTGCCAAACTAGTTCGAAAAAGACGCCCATGCCTGGCAAAGTTTCTTCAGCTTTTTCTTTTAGTGAAGATTCGATTGAATCCTTAATCTCCTCATCGTTTGAGTTTTTAAAATTATCCTTAATATATCCTCTAATGCTTATATCCATTATTTCACTATCCTTTCTAACTTAATTATGGAAAGAAAAATTTTTTTTATACAACTAATATATATTTTTATAAAAAAATAGTGTATAATGATAATAGAAACGGAGGAATGAATGTGGTTGCATTAATTATTATTGGAGTTATTGTTTTACTATTAATTATTTATGTTGTCGTGACTTATAATGGACTTGTAAATTTGCGCAACACAATTAAAGATGCATGGGCTGGAATTGATGTTTTACTTAAAAGGAGAAATGATTTAATTCCTAATTTAGTAGAAACAGTTAAAGGTTATGCTAAACATGAAAAAACAACTTTAAATGAAGTTATTGAAGCACGTAATAAAGCGGTTAATGCCAGTACACCAGCTGAAGAAATGAAAGCCGCTGGTGAACTTACTAATGCTTTAGGAAGATTATTTGCTTTATCCGAAAGTTATCCTGATTTAAAAGCTAATACTAACTTTTTAGATTTACAAAATAACTTAACCGATACCGAAAATCAAATTTCAAATGCGAGACAAATTTATAATGATTCAGTTATGGTTTATAAAAATAAAATCGAGATGTTTCCATCAAACATTATCGCTAATATGTTTAACTTTAAACCAGAGGCTTTCTTTGAAACCGCAGAAACTGAAAAAGAAGTACCACAAGTTAAATTTTAAGCAAAAAACACCAGCTATTGGTGTTTTTACATGACTTGATAATTTGAAGTATTATAAGAATTAGAATATGATTGTTTGACTAAATTTTCAAGATTAGTGACGCGTTGCTCTAGATTATTAACTTGATTACTTAAAGTATTAATCTCTGATGTTGTGTAGCTAGGCGCACTAGTCATAGTACTGACAGTTGGATATCCCATAGGTAGTGGCATCGGCATATTAATGCCATTTATAGGTAGTGGTCCTGGCATGCCTCCGACCATACCGCCATATATTGGATATGGTGTATTTGCACAATTACGATCTTTTGACAAATTTAATTCCCCCTTTTGTTATTCTAATTAATTATATGATATTTATCTATTTATGTTAATGAAAATCCCATGAGGCTTTCAAATTTTATTTGGAAGCTTCTTTTTGTACTTTATTTAGAAACATGATATACTATTAGTGGTGAAGAAAATGCGACTTAAAAATGTTAAGGGAGCTGATAAAGTCATTGAAAGCTCTCCATATATAATACAAAATCCAGCTAGTTATAAAGGTATATTTCAAAGTTTATTTCACAATAATAACCCCATTCATTTAGAAATTGGAACTGGTAAAGGCAAGTTTATTATTAACATGGCAAAAACATTTCCACATATCAATTTTATCGGTATTGAAATGTATGATAGCGTCATGATAAGAACTGTGCAAAAGCAGGAACAGGAAGAACTATCTAATTTAAAATTAATCAAAATGGATGCGACTAATATTGAAGATGTTTTCGATCATGAAATTGATACGTTGTATTTAAACTTTTCTGATCCGTGGCCGAAAAATAGACATGAACATCGCCGGCTTACCAGTGAAAGATTTTTAAAGCGTTATGAGGCTATCTTTAAAGATAAAAAAACCATTATCCAAAAAACCGATAACCGAAAATTGTTTGAGTTTTCTTTAAAGTCATTTACGGATTATGGTTATCAAATCGAAGAGCTTTCTTTGAATCTGCACCAAGACGATATCCCTAATATTAGTACTGAATATGAAGAACGTTTTTCCCAAATGGGGATGCCTATCTATATGGTGAAAGTTATTAAGTAGACATTTGTTTACATGTAAAGTTTCTAAAAAAATACCCAAACTAATTAAAGTTTGATATAATTTAAGAAAGCAGGTGTTATATGAAAAAGAAAGGTATTATTCTTTGTTTGCTGCTACTGATGCTGACAGGTTGCACGATTGTAAGAATAAGCACTACCAGTATCGACAATATTTTAGATGTAGTACTCTCTAAAAATAATACTTTATATAACCGTGTGGGTATTGGATATAAGTATTACGTACCAAGAGGAGTTACTTATATCGATAGTAGTGGTTCTAATGATAGACTTTATTCAAATGGTGTATATTATTACTTATATTTAGATGAAATCAATTACTATTATAAAAATAGTATCAAATTTCAAGCTGATTCATCTAAATACTATTCTAAAAAAATCAAAAATGGTAGTAATATTGGTTACTTAGAGATCACTGAAAAACAAAACGATTTATATTTAGTCGAATTTGTTTATAATTATGCGAAAATTGAAGCTCTCGTACCTAAAGAGGAAATAGAAACAACAGTTTTAAATTCTTCTTACATTTTATCGACAATAAAGTACAACCATAATATAATAAAATTATCATTAGACGAAGATTTTATAAATACAAGGGAAGATAAATATGAAGAGTTTACTTCTAAAGGCGAAAGCGATAACTTCCTTAAGTATGAAGACCAAAAGGATTAGAGGTGTAGAAAATGGGATTAATGGATAAATTCAAAAATTTATTTACTGAAGAAGTAGAAGAAGAAAATCCAGTAGAAGAACCGATAAAAAAAGAAGTCATGCAGGTAGAAATACCTTCACCAATGAGAAGGAGTACAGAAGAAGAACTACCTAATTTAGAGAAAGAAATTGAACCTGAAATGCCAAAACAAGAGGAATATAAATTTCCTTTCTTTGACGATGAAGATTTCAGTGCTTTAGAACCGGAGCCAAGAGTCAAAAAGTCTTCTTATCGTAAAGAAACTAAAGAAGTTTATAATCCAGTTAAAGAAGAAAAAAAGGTGTTTAAACCAACGCCAATCATTTCGCCAGTTTATGGTATTTTAGATAAAAATTATCAAAAAGAAGATATTAAGAAAAAAGGGGAAAAACCTCGTACTTACTATAGTCCTAAAGAAGCGACAGTAGATGAGATTAGAAATAAAGCTTATGGAACTTTAGAAGACGATTTAGAAACAACTTTGTTTGGTCGTAACCGAGCTTTATTCGAAGAAGAAAAAGAAGAAAAACCTGTAGATATCGCTATAGATGAAATTGAAGCTGATGAAAGTGTTATCGATGCCCTTAATAAAGAAGAGTTAGATGATGATTTATTAGGTGAAAAATTACGTCATAGCTTGTCAGAGGCCGATTCTGAACTTACCGATTTACTTGAAGAGGAACTTAGTAAAGATGATTTAGAAACAAAGACTTCAAAACCAAAAAAACCTAAAAAAGAAGAACCTAAAAAAATCAGTGATACAGAATTATTTGATATGATTGACTCCATGTATCAAAAAGGAGATAAATAATGATTAATATAATGGATTTAATGAATGTTATATTTTATATCGCACTAATTGTTCTAGTAATCGCGTTAATTGTTTTAGTATTTAGAGCGTTAAAAACGCTTAATAAAGTCGATCGGACTTTAGATGATTTGAATGAAAAATCATCAAAATTAGATGGTTTATTTCATATTATAGATAGTACAACAGATGCTGTTGTCGGAGTCAGCGATCGAATCATTTCATTTATAGCTGGTAGTATTGAAAATTTAATAAATAGAAAGAAGGTAAAGAAAGATGAGTAAGAAAGGATTTGGAAAGTTTTTAGCTGGAGCAGGCATTGGTGCTACTTTAGGTTTATTATTTGCGCCTAAGAAAGGCTCAGAAACAAGACAAGATTTAAAGAAAATGTTAGATGATCTTGTTAATAAAGTAAGAAATGTCGATGCTGAAGAAGTAAAAATTGCCGTTGAAGAAAAAATCGAAGAATTAAAAAATGGTTTAGAAAATTTAGATAAAGAAACCGTTTTAGCGGCTGCTAAAAAACAAGCTAAAAAACTTCAAAAACAAGCGGAAGAATTAGTTGATTATGCTATTGAAAAAGGAACTCCAGTTATCGAAAAATCCGCTCAAGCAATTAAAACAAAAGTTATCGAAGTTTCTGAACAAGTTATTGAAAAATTATCTGACAAATAAAAAATTAGGGAAACCTAATTTTTTTGTGCTTCCCTAATTAAACGTTCAAAGAGGATAATATTTTTATCTTCTACTTCTGGATGAAATTGAACCCCTAAAATAAAATTGTCAGGATCTTTATATTCTAAACCTTCAATTACTCCTTTATCACTATGACAAGTTATTTTGATTTTTTCATCGTTATAAAGGTTAATCATATACGAGTGCAAACTTAAAACATCAAGGCACTCTTGTTTATAGATATCAAATAAAATAGAATCTTTATCGATATTGATAAAATGTTTTGACTGTTCAATTTCCTCTCGCGTAATATCGGCAATATAATGTTTTTCGACTTTGGTTAAATAATTAATTTTATCTTTTCTAATTTGATTAAATAAATTAGTTAAATTTTCGTAATTGACTGCAATATGTTGTTTTTGAAGTTCCTTTTCTAAATAAGAGTAGACTCCAATTATCTGCATGCCCATACAAATACCTAATAAAGGTT
The DNA here is from genome assembly GCA_947589375.1 of uncultured Bacilli bacterium. Classification (GTDB taxonomy): domain Bacteria; phylum Bacillota_I; class Bacilli_A; order RF39; family UBA660; genus Coprosoma. The sequence goes on from CANQAO010000035.1 coordinate 4,883, forward strand.
TTTTATTTTTTATGGCATAGTTTACTAGTTTAAAAGCATATGGTTCCATGCGCTTGCCCCCACAGATTAAAAAACCATCACACATATCTAAACTTTCTTCATGAAGTTTCCCACTATCTAAAAGTAATCCAATAGGTACGCCCCCAGCTTCAAAGATTCTTTTACAGTAGTTATTGATAAAAGAGTACGTGTCATTATAAGGATCATCATCTTCAAACAAATGTGATGTTGGTAAAATGCCAATTTTTATTTTATTCATATATATCCTCCTTATTCATATTTTATCATATCTAAATTTATTTGGAAAGTGCATATAAAATGACAAAAAACATATTTTTAAATAGAGGTGGATTATGAAAAAGTTGTTAGTATTATTAGTGTTTAGTACCTTATGCATTTTACCAGTTAAAGCTGAAGAATTAAAACTGGCGGAAAATGCTAAATCAGCAATTTTAATAGAAGCTAGTACGGGTAAAGTATTATTTGAAAAAAATGCTGATGAAAAATTAGTACCGGCTAGTATGACAAAAATGATGAGTATGCTTTTAATTATTGAAAATATTGAAAATGGCGTTTTAAAATGGGATCAACAAATTACGGTGAGTGAAAATGCTTCTAGTATGGGTGGTAGCCAAATTTTATTAGAAACTGGCGAAAAAATGAGTGTGGAAGATTTATTTAAAGGCGTCGCTATTGCCAGTGGTAATGATGCTGTGGTAGCTTTGGGCGAAGCCATTGCTGGCACGGAATCTGGTTTTGTCGATATGATGAACAAAAGAGCTAAAGGATTAAACTTAAAAAATACAAATTTTAAAACCCCGCATGGTTTAGATACAGCTAATCATTATTCTAGTGCGCGAGACATGTCGATTATTGCGAGAGAACTAGTTAAACATTCCAAAGTTTTAAAATATACTTCCGTTTATGAAGATTATTTAAGAGAAAATACTGACCGCAAAATTTGGTTAGTTAATACTAACCGGTTAGTGAGGTTCTATGACGGCGTTGATGGGCTAAAAACCGGCTATACCGAAGAAGCTGGTTACTGTTTAACGGCAACAGCTAAAAAAGATGGCATGCGCATTATTGCCGTCGTAATGGGGGAACCAGATAGTAAAACCCGAAACAAAGAAATTAGTGAAATGTTAGATTATTCTTTTGCCCAATATAAAGTAGAAAATTTGCTTAACCATAATTCGTCGATTGGGAAATATGAAGTATCGAAAGCTAAAGATAAATATATTAATGTTGTCCCTAAAGATGATGCCACTATTTTAAAGAAAAAAAGTGAAAAAAATGGCAATGCTACTTATGAAGTTACATTAAAAGATTTAAAAGCCCCAATAAAAAAAGGTGAAGCCATTGGGAAACTTAAAATTAAAGAAAATGGCAAATATATAAGGACCATTGATTTAACGACGACTAAAGATATCAAAAAAGCGAGTATGGGTGAGCTTTATTTAAGATATTTAACGGATATTGTTACTGGTGATATTACAATTTAGAGTACATAATGTGCTCTAATTTTATTTTAAAAATTATATTATGGTAAAACTAGTCACAACCTTAAAAATATGTTATGATATAAGTAAGCGGAGGGATAATATGGAAAAATATGTACCAGATATTTACCAAAAAAGTATTTATACACTTGATTATTCTAAACTGCTAAGTAAAGGCATTAAATGTATTTTGTTTGATATTGATAATACTCTAGCGCCCATGCATTATACGGAAGTTTCAGATAAAACTAAAGAATTAATTATTAGTCTGAAACAAAAAGGCTTTAAAGTATACTTGTTTTCTAATGGACCGAAAAGAAGAGTAATATTTTTTGAACAAGCTTTAGGGGTAAAAGGTGTATATTTTGCTTTTAAGCCTTTTCAAAGTAAACTTAAAAAATTCATTAAACAAACGGGCTTTGCTTTAGAAGAAATTGCTTTAGTAGGTGATCAAATTTTGACGGATGTTTTAGCTGGTAATAAAGTTGGTATTACGACTATTTTAGTGACTCCAGTTTCGAATAAAGATCATTTACCGACTAAAATTATCCGTTTTTTGGAAAATCGCAAAATGAAAAAATTAAACAAGAAAAATCTGTTTACTAAAGGGGAGTATTATGACTAAATGTTTAGGCTGTGGTGCGGTTTTACAAAATGAGGATAACACTAAAGAAGGTTACGTTAGTGATTTAACTATGACCTTATGTGAAAGATGTTTTCGCATTAGAAATTATGGCGAATATAAATCGGCTTTGAAAAACAATGAATATTATTTAAGTATTTTAAAAGATATCGAAAAAACTAATGATTTAGTAGTCTTAGTGACCGATTTTTTAAATATTGCCAGTTTAAGCGAGTTAAAAATCAGCAATCCTATTTTATTAGTATTAGCTAAAAGAGATTTAATTCCTCGTAATTTAGATGAAAATAAGCTACTGTCGAAAATAAAAACTAAGTTAAATGTTATTGATCGTTTAACTGTTGGGAGCCTTAATAATTATAATTTGGATTTATTATTATCTAAAATAAATCAATATAAAACTAGTAATAAGGTGTATGTTGCTGGTTATACGAATGCCGGTAAAAGTACTTTAATTAATAAATTAATTAAAAATTATAGTGATAATAAACAAGTTATTACGACTAGTATCTTGCCATCGACGACTTTAGATTTAATTGAAGTTAAATTACAAGGTGACTTAACGATTATCGATACTCCAGGACTATTAGATGAGGGAAGTATTATTTTAAATGTTACCGAAAAAGCCCTTAAAAAAATTTTACCGAAAAAAGAAATTAAACCGATAGTTTTACAGATAAAAACGAATCAAACATTAATTATTGGTGATTTATTTAGACTAGATGTTAAAAAAGGGACTAATTTAATTTTTTATTTATCTAATGCCTTAAAAATCGAAAGATATTATAATGAAATTACCAAGTTTCAAAATGAATCATGTAGGGCATTTGTGCTGAAAGCTAATTTTGATTTAGTTATTAAAGGTCTCGGATTTATTAAAACGACAAATGATACAGAAATAAAAATATACATTTCGGATAAAGTTAAAATTGATATAAGAGAATCATTAATTTGATTCCTTTTTTCTTTACTAAATTTGCAGTTTATGATAACATTATAGTAGGTGAGAATATGTTAGGAACAATCATTGGTTTAGAAGAAGATACTATTTTAGTTAAACTTAATATTAATTTAAATGAATTTCAAAACTTAGTAAATTTACATGTTGTGATGGAAGATGGCGACAAAATTAATGTTGGTGAAATTACAGATATTAAAGATGGTATTGCCTATGTTAATTTATTAGGTGAAATTGTTAATAATAAATTTGTCTTTGGGGTGGTTAGAAAACCATCTTTTAGTGCTTCAGTAAAACTAATTTCGAAAGAACGCATTCCAATGATAATTAGCGTTGATAATTATGAAGAAAAAAAGGATATTTATATTGGAACTAGTCCATTATATGAAGGCGTAAAAATCGGTTTTAATATTAATGAATTTTTCGCCAATCACTTTGCTGTATTTGGTTCCACGGGTTCGGGTAAATCTTGGGGTGTGGCTCATTTAATTCAAAGTATTTTCGAAAAACAAAAAGCTGTAGCTTATCGTGCTAGTATTTTCATCTTTGATGCTTATGGTGAATATCATCAAGCTTTTAAAGACATCAGTCAACGAGCGCCAGAAGTGTCTTTTAAAGCTTATACGACTAATACTAAATTTAGTGAGTCAGAAATTTTAAAAATCCCGTTATGGTTATTAGATGTCGATGATTTAGCCTTACTTTTAAATGCGGAAAAAACTACTCAATTACCGATTATTGAAAAGGCTTTGAAACTAGTAAATGTCTTTGCTCGTGATGAGGCGGAGGTTATTAAACAGAAAAATGATATTATCGCTAGAGCGATTTTAGATATTTTATCTAGTGGTAAATCCTCTTCACAAATTCGGGACCAAATTTTTTCGATTTTATCGTCATATAATACTAAAGATTTGAACTTAGAATCAGAAATTTATCAACCAGGTTATGTCAGATCCTTAAAGCAATGTTTAATTATCGATGCGACTGGTAAAATTAGAGAAATGGAGTTAATTACTAATTTTATTCAATCATTTTTAGATGATTCGATTGAACTTACTTTACCTGATGGTTCATTTAAATATGGATTAGAAGACCTTAAATTAGCTCTCGATTTTGCGTTAATTTCGGAAGGTTCTTTAAATAGTGAACAAGTATATGATGAAGCTAATACTTTAAAAGTTAGATTACGCACACTTTTAAATAGTGATTATGCAGCTTATTTTGATTATCCCGAATATATTAGTGTCGATGATTATATTAAAAGTTTATTATTAGTAGGTAATGGTCGTAAAGCTCAAATTATTAATTTTAATATTAATTACGTCGATGATAGATTTGCGAAAACTTTAACTAAAATATATTCAAGATTATTATTCGAATATGCTAAAAATTTAGATAAAAGAGCTTCACTACCATTTCATATTATCCTAGAAGAAGCCCATAGGTATGTTCAAAATGATAATGATATTAATTTACTCGGTTATAATATTTTTGATCGTATTACTAAAGAGGGTAGAAAATATGGAGTGTTATTAGGTTTAATTTCGCAAAGACCATCTGATTTATCAGAAACTTCGATTTCACAGTGTAGTAACTTTTTGATTTTTAAAATGTTACATCCTAGGGATATAACTTATATAAGAGAAATGGTACCAAATATTACTAATGAAATTGTTAAAAGATTAAGAGTTTTACAACCAGGAAATTGTATTGCTTTCGGAAGTGCTTTTCAAGTTCCAGTGTTAGTAAGGCTTGATAAACCATCACCGCCACCATCAAGTAGTAGTTGTGATATTAGTGAAAATTGGTTTATCGATCGTCAAGGTTAAAACTAATGTGAATTTTATTCGCCTTAGTTTTTTTGTGCCAAAATTGAAAATTTGTAATTTTTTATATGCAAAAACAGGAAATTCGCATGAAAAAATAAACAAAAAAGGAAATTTTAAAAATTTAAAGAAAAAAGAAGGAATTTGCCTTATGTATGCGGTATATTAAATATAAGAGGATAAAAAGAGGTTTAATTTTTATTATGAGAGGAGACTAAGCGATGGTAAAAACAGCTGAACCATATTTTTTAAATAACGATATTATTTTTAAAAATACTTTTAATAAGGAAGA
>CANQAO010000036.1 GCA_947589375.1 uncultured Bacilli bacterium
CGTTTGACCTGTAAAACCACCACCATTTACTTTAACAGTGATATCAAATGTTTTTTCATTATTTGTAATAGTTAGAGGTTGCATTAAATCCATAACATTAGTTTCATATGGCATAAATTCTCTAACATCTCTGCCATTAATTGTAATTTTGCCTGTTCCAGGAACTAATGTAACTCTGGCTACAGAAGCTTTTCTTCTACCTGTTCCAGTAAATTCTCTTTTTTCTGCCATTTAAACCCTCCTAATCCATGTTAAGTGCTTTTGGTTTTTGTGCACTATGTGGATGTTCTCCTTCTTCATATACAAATAATTTTTTATACATTTGTCTACCTAATCTTCCTTTTGGAAGCATGCCTTTTACAGCTCTTTCAATCATTTCAACTGGATAATTTTCTTTCATTTCACGGGCAGTTCTTTCTCTTAAACCACCAGTATATCTACTATGATCATAATAAATTTTTTTATCTAATTTGTCACCAGTTAAATTTACTTTTGAAGCATTAATAACGATTACATAATCTCCTCCATCAATATGCGGAGTATATGTAGGTTTATGTTTACCTCTTAAAACAGAAGCAACTTTTGTAGCTAAGCGACCTAAAGTAACATCTGTAGCATCAACTACATACCATTCGCGAGCTACGTCCTCTTTCCTTTGCATGTATGTTTTCATATTTTTTTCCTTTCTACATTAGTAAGTTTTCCCAGGACTTACTGATGTGGGATAAATAAAATGTACCGCTTATAATTGTACTAAAAAAAAAACTAAAAGTCAATGAAAAACCATAGTTTTTTTGGGCTTTTAGTACATTATATACATTTTTTGGCTAATAAAGAACATCTTTTAAGTATAATCCTTCAGGAGCCGCTGTTTTTCCAGCTTTTCTGCGGTCTTCTTCTTTAATAATGGTAATAATATCTTCACTTTTTCGTTTACCTTCGCCAATTTCGATAAGCGTCCCAATCATATTGCGCACTTGATATCTTAAAAAGCCAGTACCTAAGAAAGAAACCGTAATTTTATTAACGTTTTTAATATCCCTAAATAGATTAGTTTGGACAATCGTTCTCACATAATCATCTCTTTCATCATCGGCTTTGGTAAATGATTTAAAGTTATGTGTTCCTTCTAAATATTTTAAAGCTCTTTCCATTTCGACAACATCTAATTTTTTATTATATTGATAGACATAATCCTTTTCAATCGGATTATATTCGCCCATATTAATAATATAGTGATATTCTTTCGCTTTAACATTATATCGCGCATGGAAATCATCATCGACAATTTCCATATTTTTGATATAAATATCTTTTGGTAAAAGACTATTTAACCCATCTTTTAATTTTTCAGGGGTAATGTGTTTCATTTCTAAATCAAAATGAGCTTTTTGATTATAAGCATGTACACCAGCATCAGTACGACCCGAAGCATGAATACTTACCTTTTTCCCACCATTAATCGTTTTTAAAGCTTTTTCAATTTCCCCTTGAACCGTAACGCATTTAGGTTGCTTTTGATAGCCTTTATATTTAGAGCCATCATAGGCAAAAGTCATAAAATATCTCATAATAACGCTCCTTCCAAAATTATAATTATACAAATAACACTATAAGCTATAGTTATATAAGTATCTAATTTGTCCCAATTATTTAAATGCCTATAAGTGCGTGAATGATTAATATCAAAACCATTAGCGGTCATCTTTTTCATAATGGCTATATGTTTATTTTTGTTATAGCTGATAATGGCTTTGGTATTATATTTTATATTTAAATGATTAAACTTAAATTTAAAGATTTTTTCTAAACTACAAAGTAAATCTAAAATTTTATTTAAACCCATAACTATTTTAAAAGTTATTTTTGAGGTTTTTATTTTGTATTTTTCTAAAGGTTTTAATAATTCATTTAAACCATATATCATTTCCGTTAAAGAAGTCATCATAAATAGTTCAAACATAATTAAAATAAGAATCATTTTTATAAAAAATAGTAATCCAAAGACCAATGAAAAAGTTAATACCAACGAAATAAACACTAGAGCTAATATTAAATAAATAAACTTTTTTGTAATTAGATAATACATTTTTATTGGTACCTGACTTATTAAAATCATTAAACCCACTAACATAGTTAAAATAATTAACGCCATAAAATCATTACTAAGTATAACCATTAAAATAAATAAAAGCATACAAATTGTCTTAGTTAAAGGACTTAATTTATATAAAAGTGAAGTAAAATAATATTTACTGATATTAAATTTATCTAGCACTTTGATACACATCCTTCATTAAATCATATATGTCATCTCTATATTCTATTTTAACATTTTTTTCTTGGCGTGCCAACTTAATAAAGGAAGTTATGAGTGGGAGATCTAAAGCCGTTTTTTCTAATTCATCACCACTAAAAACATCGTATTTACGGCCTTCTTCTTTAACTGTGCCTTCTTCAATAACATAAATATAATCGGCTAATTTATTAATGAAATTAGTATCTTTACTTAATAAAATAATGGTTTTATGATAACGCGTTTTCATCATTCTTAAAAGCTTAATCAATTCATTTTGACTATAGCTATCTAAATCTAAACTAGGCTCATCGATAATAATTATTTTTGGATTATATGAAAGCATTTTCGCCAGCATCAATTTTTTCTTTTCACCTTGACTAAGCGTATTAACATGGCGATGTAACAAATTTTCACTTAAGCCCACGATTTTTAATGAATCTTTAATTCTTTTTTCGTGATTTAAAGTTACATATTCATAAGTATTTAACATAAAATCAATTTCCTTATAAACAGTATCATAGAGAAAATTCTCATTATAATATTCACTGATAAAACCGATTTGTTTCATTAAATTTTGAATCATTTCTTTATCGTTTTTTTTGGCTATGGTTATCGTTTTCATCTGCACACTGCCATTAACCGGAAATTTTTCTAAAGCTAAAATTTGGGCGAGGGTGGTTTTTCCGGCTGCTTTCGCTCCAATAATACCAGTGATGGTATTATCTTTAATAAGCATATTAAGATTATTTAAAGCTTTAGTTTTATCATCATAAGTATAGTCTACATGGTTAACTTTTATTTCCATAAATCATTCACCATCTTTTCCATACTAAAATAATCATGATCAATCATATCATAAAATTGTAACTTTTTCGATAAATCAACGATAAATGGAAGTTCTAAATGAGCCTTATTAAATAAATCTTCGTTTTGATAAATCTCTTCTTTAGAACCATAATCCAAAACATTTTTATTATCTAAAATAATAATATCATCACTATATAAACTATCCTCAGTATTGTGGGTAAAATAAAGAACTGTAAGTTCTTTATTTTTTATTTTTTCTTTTAAAATATTGATAACTTTTTCTTTAGTTTTTTTATCTAATGATTTGAGCCCTTCATCGATAATTAAAATTTGCGGATTTTTGATTAAGGCCATTAATAAATTAACTAATTCTTTATCACTGGCCGTTAACATATTAGGGTTTTGATGTAATAAATGTTTTATGTTAAAGCATTCACATAAAGCCTCAATTTTTTCATCGATTTGTTTAGGTGAATAACTTTTATTTTCAAGCGGAAAAGCGAGCTCTTCTAAAACTGTTTTAAAAATAAAAATATCATTTTGATTTTCAAAAACAGTACCAATGGTAGAATAAAGCTGTTTTAAATTATCTTTAGTCACCGCAATACCATTTAAAACAACAATTCTATCGCCTATTAACTCCCCCATCAATAATTTAACTAAGGTTGTTTTACCGCTACCACTAGTTCCTAAAATAGTCGTAAATTTATTTTTGGCTACTGTTAAATTTAAATGATCAAAAATCAGTTCTTGGTCATATTTAAATGATAAATTTTTAATTTCTAAGACATTTTTCATAAACCCACCTCATATCAATATTTTAATGGGCCCCTTTATTTCCCCTTTTACTCTTAATACGTTTATATAGATTTAAAGCATTTTCATACATTATTTTTTTAATGTCTTTTTCTTTAAAATAAGGTTTTAAATCTTGATAAATTTGCTTACTTATTTTTTCATAATCATAAGGTGATTTTTGACTAGTAAATGGTTTATCAAATTCTAATAAATATTCCATGTTATCACTTGCCAGCATCACTCTATCAATACCCATAATTTTAACTGCGTTTTTTATATGATTAATGTAAGCTTTTCTTATTTTTTGGTTATCATTGTTATCAGTTAAAAATAAAGGATAAGCAACTAGGCCAAGAAAGCCACCAACTTCTTTTAAAGCATAAAGCTCTTCATCGGTTAAATTACGAGGATGATTCCATAAAGCTCTAATATTAGAGTGTGAGGCATAACAAATCACATCTTTGCTTTTTTTTATTTCTTTGATAATTCCCTTAAAAGTTTTTTGATTTGCATGTGAAAGATCAATGGCTAAACCTAAATCAAGCGCTTTTCTAATAAACTTTTTGCCTTTATGCGTTAGACCATGTTTAGTATAATTGCCAGAACCATATTTGTTTTTGGTGTTCCAAGTTAGTAAAATGGCATCTAAACCATGATGATAAAGTTTTTCTAGTTCATCTAAATCTTTAACATAGTCACAGCCTTCAATACTATATATAACATTATGATTAAGTCTATTTTCTAATTCTTGTTTCGCTTGTTTAAACATTTCTAAAACATCGATATTCTTTGGATAATCTAATTCCAAAGCCATTTCTTTTTTAGACATAAAATAAAGATTAGCGGTGACACCTTTAATATTATCTTTATTAAAAGGTTTTAATAAAGAATCGATATCTTTATTATTTTTTTTCGCCATATAAATAAAGGTTAGTAAATCATAATGCATATCAAACATATTTATTCTCCTTAATTAACTTTTTTTGTTTGAATGTGATAGACAATTTTTAATAGCAATTTGCGGGGCACAAACCTCGTGAAGAAGAGTGCGAATTTCATCGTTAATCCTGGAATAATAATTAATTTGTTTTTAAACATCTTTTTAACAGCATATTTGGCTACTATCATACTATCAAGTGGTTTGGCTTTAAAAGATACGCCAGCCGTTTTATTAAATTCCGTTTCGACAGGCCCTGGACAAAGAACACTAATAGAAACATTACTATTTTCTTGTTTTAATTCTTGATAAATTCCCATACTTAAATTTAATACGTAACTTTTAGAAGCATAGTAAGCACTCATAAGAGGACCTGGCATAAAACCGGCCGCTGAAGCCACATTTAAAATATAACCTTGATCACGTTTTTTAAAGTCTTTTAAAAATAGTTTCGTTAATGTATGCATTCCTTTAATATTTAAATCAATCATATCTAATTCTTTATCAATACTGATATCGTTAAATTCACCGAATAAACCAAAGCCAGCATTGTTAATTAAAATATCGATTTTTTCTTTTTTGACTTCATTATATAATTGCATACAGTTATAGGTACTAGAAATGTCCATCACGATTACTTTGGCCTTATCGCCTAATTCTTTGGCGAGTTTGTCTAATTTAGTTTTTCTTCTAGCTACTAAAATAACTTCATAGCCTTCACTTACTAATACTCTAGCAATATCGGCTCCAATTCCGGAACTAGCTCCCGTGATAAGTGCTTTCATAGTTTCACCACCTTATTTGATTATTATAACGGATAGTATTTCGTTTGTAAATAATTTTTAAAGAGTTTTTTTGAGATTTTCAACTTCGGCGGTTAAAGCCTTGATCATTTTCTGCATCATGCGAATAGTATCTTCATCGGACATCGTCTGTTCCATCATTTGTCTTTCCGTTTGAACCTGTTTAAAATAAGCATTAGTACATAATACTTGCGCCACTAACATTAGCCAGTTACCTAAAGCATTTTGTTCATTAGCGGTATTGTCATCGATAAGTAAATACCCCAGGGCAACCGCACTTAAGGTAAAAATTTTTGGAGGCACATTCGGTATTAAACTCATCTTTTGGCCTCCTTTATATAATTTTATGTGTTTCAAAAGAAAAAAGGATTTAATCCTTTTTGAAACTATTAATTAGGGGATTTATGCAAATGTGGAGTACAATTCCAAATTTTCATAAAACTATATATATTCTATTGGAACAATATAATTAAACTCATCAATCGCGGAAATTCTATCAGCCATACACAAGACAATGCCATTAGGGATTGTCATTTTGCTTTTTGTTAACACCCCAAAATTTTTAACAGCGGCTTTGCCTGGATTTGTACTCTTTTTAATTTCTACTGGATAAGCTTTATCATTATTTGTAATTACTAAATCAATTTCTTTTTGATTACTATCACGATAATAATATAAATGTTTGCGCGGATCTTTACCGTTGTTAGTAAAAGATTTGATTATTTCTGTTACTACATAGGTTTCAAAAATCGCTCCATTATAAGCACTTTTTTCTAAAATTTTGGCATCACTATACCCAGTTAAATAACATGCAAGTCCGGTATCCATAAAATAAAGCTTTGGTCTTTTTATAATGCGGCCAACATTATTATTGGTAAAAGGCTGAAGCAAAAATACAAGCCCTGTATTTTTTAAAATTGATAACCATTCTTGAGCCGTTTTCACATCAATTCCCACATCTTCAGCAATGTTACTAGCATTATATTCTTGAGCGGTTCTAGCCGCTATAGATGAAATAAATTTCATAAATTTATTTTCATCTTTAACATTGATAATTTGTCTAATATCTCTTTCCATATATGTCCGCACATAAATCTCATAAAATTTTTCAATGTCATAATTTTTATTGTTATATATTTCTGGATAACTACCTTTTAAAATCCTTTCGTATAATTTACCAACTTTTAAAGTTTCCACCGGAGTTTTCTTTTTTAGTATATTAATATCCGGAATAAAAACGTCTTCATTTTTTTCATTTAATTCCCTTGTTGAAAAAGCATGCATATCTAAAATTCCAATTCGTCCAGCTAAAGACTCACAAACACCTTCCATTGTTTGAAATATTTGTGATCCAGTTAAATAATATAAGGTTGGAACTTTTTTACCACTGCCAAATAATGAATCTTCTCTAGCTTTATCGACAGCAATTTTAATATAGGAAAGTAAGTTAGGTGCATATTGAAATTCATCAATAATAAGTGGTGTTTCAAAGGTGTTTAAAAAAAGTTCCGGATCTTCATTAGCTTGACTACGTAATTTCATATCATCTAAAGAAACAAAATTAATTTTTTGTTTACTATTGGCTTTTAAATGATTTAAAATCGTTGTTTTTCCTACTTGTCTAGGTCCAGTTACCATAATCACTGGATAAACATTTATCATTTTTTTTAAACTTCTTTCTAAAGTACGCGTTTTATAAGTAGCCATAAAATCACCTCTTGTTTATATTATATCACATTTTCAAAAAAATATGCAAATATGGAATTGAATTCCAAATTTGCATAAAATCTACATCTGTTTATGATTTTCATTTTGATTTATATTTTCTTTGGTTAAATCATTAATGTTGTTAAGATAAGTATAAATGAATTTCATCTTGTTAGGGTCTATTTCATCTACATATGGTTCTAAAAAATTAGGAAGATTTTGAACTAAATAATCTAAATTATCTGTGATATCTTTAATGACATCTAAATAGTGATTAGTAATATACTTGATAATTTCGTCATTCGGAAAATTTTGATTACCAACATAAGCATACCCGTCTTCGGCTCCAATACTATAAGCATTAAAACTTTGGGCATTATCAAATGAAGGGGCTAAAACATAAGTAGAATTATTTTCATTATAAATGATTTCCACATTTTTTAAATGTCTATCTTCATTGTTAATGATCATATCACCAAATACTAGACGAATATAATCTTTCTTTAAATTTTCTAAATCAGTTTCACTAATATTAGGTAAAGTATTAAACAAATTAAAAGTTTTGAAAAAGCAACTACTAATATTCTTTTGTTCATCACCAGTATTAACTTTTGGCAGTGGTTTATTGATATTAATATCAGTTTCACCTTCTTCTAAATAACTGTCAATTAAAACGCAATTAGGATCAGTGATTTTTATTTTTTCCAACATATCTTTATCAGAATTATAACCAAGTTCCACATTAACCGCATTAACTCCAATATTCTTTAAAATATCAGATGCTAATTTTTCCATAATATCGCCATCAATACAAGTCGGCTCATTATATTTTACTAATTTATATTTACCATCATAAATCCAATATTTAGTACTATAACCATTTTCTTCTTCCTTTATAGCTTTTATATTACTGATATCTTTTCTATTCATAATCCACCTCTATCAATATATTAGTTGTTATTACTAATTTCTTTGATTTCCATATTCATAATCTCTAAATAGTCTTTTTCAGCTATTCGGAAATTCCGAATAACTGCTTTTTTGTTTCTTTCAAAATGTTTTGTATATGCTCATTTATAGTTGATTTGGCTTTATTATATAAATTGCTAATTCGTTCTTGTGTAAGCCAAATGTTTTCATTGTCTAAAATTACTTCATCTTTTACATTATTACCGTTTTTATATATCAAAAAATTATGTTCAATATATCATTATTCATAAATAAAATCACTCCTTGTATTATAATAACACCTATAATCATAAACATCTAATAATTTTATCTTTTGAGTTTGTATTCTAAACATACATGGTCTATACATGTTTTTTTCTTTAAATTCATTAATTTAATTATAACATCTGTTCGAACACTAATACAATACATTTTTAGTCAAAATTGCAATTCTCTTATTATATAAAAATCACGCCAATTTTGTTGATTTTATGTCTATAATTTATTAATATATAAAAAGTAAGAATAACCTGGGCATTAGCTTATGCTTGCTTATTTACTCAAAGATTTAGAAATAATCACACTGCAGTTGCCATCAAAACTCGAAGGTAACTACTGGCTTAGTTACAAAAACGAAAATATTAATTTGTTAAACATTCAAGCCACTAATGGTAAATGGCTGATAAACTAGATCAAATTATCCAAAAAACAAACAATAGCCCTCTAATGATGAGGTAGCCTAACTAAAAAAAAGTGCTACACTTACGGATTTGATCCATCATATCAAAATGATGAACAATGACAAGCTACACATAAAGCTCTTAAAAAATGGTCTATGCAGCCAGCACAAAATAACTGAGAATTCTACTGGTCAAACATACTCACAAGCCATTTATGAACATTATGAAAACAAAGAATAAAATGGCTCTAGATAATCAAGTAGGGGAATAACATAATACTATGTTATCTCTTTTGTGTGTGCAAAAAAATAAAAAATTTTCGGAAAAAAGAAGGAATTTGCCTTATGTATGCGGTATATTAAATATAAGAGGATAAAAAGAGGCTTAATTTTTATTTTATGAGAGGAGCTTAAGCGATGGTAAAAACAGCTGAACCATATTTTTTAAATAACGATATTATCTTTAAAAATACTTTTAATAAGGAAGAGGCGTTAAAAAGACTATTAGAAGAAACTCTTGATTTAAAAGTAAATGAAATATTTTCGGCCAATACGGAAATGCCTGTAGATTATAAAAATGAAAAAATAAAAGTCCTTGATTTAATTGTCGTTACTGATAAGGGAACTATAAATGTCGGGGTTAATAATGATTATCGTGAGGATATGTATATTAGAAATTTTTTGTATTTTTGTAAATTAATAAGTAGTCACTTAAAGAAGCAAAACAAAAGTTATAATAATGTTATCCAGCACGTACAATTAAATATAACCTGGCATTTGCAAAACTATTTTTCGGATATCAATATGAAAAAAAGAAAAAAAATAGAGTTTTATATAATGGAGCCGGAAAGTCAAAGAAAAATAATGGCTAAAATCTTTAAAATCGTAAATATTAATATGGATTATTATAAAAATATATGGTATAGTAAAGATGAAGAATTAATCAAGAAAGAAAATCCGTTTATAATGTTACTTGCCGCATCTAGTTATGAAGAGATGGATAAAATAAGTAGAGGTGATAAGCTAATGGAAGAAATATCAAAAGATGTAAAGAAATA
>CANQAO010000037.1 GCA_947589375.1 uncultured Bacilli bacterium
TGCAAATTGCTATTAATTATTATACCTTAAAAAGCAAAAGATTTCTAGTTAGTTATATTAATAAAATGTTATATATTAATTTATATATTATGTAGGAACTATAGTTCACTATAGCATGAAGTATTGTTCACTCCCCCATGAACTACTGTTCACCCTTTTTTGTACATTTGTACAAAATTTGCGCAAAAAATGAACAAAAAATGAACAAAAAATGAACAAAATTTGCACAAAAAAAGGTATAGACATTGAAAAATATAGTGATATAATTAAGTAAAATGAGTCAGTTTCTCAAAAAAACTGATTCATTTTTTAGATCTTCTTCTTTTTACCAAATGCTTTCTATCACTATAATGCTATTTTTAATAGTCCCACTTATTTTTAATACTTTCAAAATATGGGACTATAATTTTTATTAAAAAATAAATGAAAAATATTTATTATCAATTTATTTGGGATTAATTTTGCAAGTGCAAAATAAGTTTGACACCATTAATAACCATTGTTTTTAAACGAAAATCTATGGTGATGGTGTCATTCTCTTATCCTGATAAAAAAATAATAAATATTTTTTTATGTTTTTAGTCTCAAAATGGGACTATTAGTAAGGGGGTAAACATGAAAAAAACAAATGAAAAGTATATTTATATTACTAAAAATGGAAACTATAGAGTTCAAATAAGACCTAGCAAAAATATTCATGACAAATTTGATGGCGTATATACTTCAATAAAAATAGCCATAAACGAAAGGGATACATTTCTTGCTAAACAAAAATTAGGATTAGAAAGGTATGTTGATAGAAATATAACCTTTTCTGATTATTGTGATAAATATTTTGAATGGTTTAAAAACAAACCTAAAAAACCAAGTCCAAATACATTAGTACAGTATAATGGTATAATTAAAAAACTAAAAATTCATTTTAAAAATAAGCCACTTTATAAAATTACAACAATAGATATAGAAGATTTTTTAATTAAAGAAAGTAATAGAAACAAAATTGATCCAAATCATCCAAATAGTCATAATCAAAAACCAATTAGTTCTAATACACTACATCATGAATATGTAATGTTACGAATATTGTTTAATTTAGCTTTTAAAAAATGGAAAATTATTAGCTCTAATCCAATGGAAAATGTTGAAGAGCCAAAAATTAAAATTGTAAAAGAAATTGAGCATATACCTTATGAAGAATTTGAACATACACTTGAATTAATTGAAAATCATACTAATATAAGAGATAAAGCCATATTTTATTTAGGACTATGTGGTGGACTTCGAGAAGAAGAAATATGTGGTATCCATTGTCAAAGTAGTAATGATATAAATTCTCACATTGATTTTAAAAATAATACAATTAAGGTAAAATACGCGATAAAGCAAAACTATGATACAAAAGAATATGAAGAATATGACTTAAAATCAGATTATAGTGAACGTATATTGCCATTACCTGAAATAGCTATAAAAAGTATTAAAGAATATTTAAATTATCGCAATACTTTTGTAAGGCTGCTTAAATTCAATTATGGTAATCAGTATAAAAACTTACCTAATCTCTTTTTGAATAAAAATGGAGATTATTTTAGGCCAAGATACGTTGGTAAACTTTGGCGACAGTTCGCGCGAAAATATGACATTAAAGCGACATTTCATGGATTAAGACACACTTATATTACTTATCAAATGAATTATAATGATGAATTATCACCTTCAGAAGTGCAAGCACTAGCTGGGCACGCTAATATCAATACCACTTACAAATATGTTCATAAATCATCTGAAAAGATGAAAAAAGCAACTATGATATTTGATAATATCTATAATGATAAAATTGATATTAACGATAATAATACAATATCGGTTCCTATTATGTATATTGCTTCTATCATAAATGAAATAGATTACGTAGATATAAATAAAATTATCGACTTATTAAAATACATAGATCCATACACTGAAATAACACATACCAATTTATCAAATAGTTTGACAAAAGTAAAAAACTATTTAATTGAAAAAAATCCGTCATTAGCGGAATTATCAAATTTGTGTCAAAAATATTCGCAGCAAGATTTTGAAAAGGAAATTAAGTCAATCTATGGAAACAAACTTTTAATCGAAATAATGCCAAAAGAAAAAGAATATGAAATATGCTAGAGTGTAAAATGCTCTAGCATATTTTTTGTGTTAAAAGCTAAATAAGGGTTTATTTTTTATAGGTTTTATGATATACTTATAAAGTCAAATGAGTTATGGACTGTTAGCTCAGTTGGTAGAGCAACTGACTCTTATATGGGAGCTTGTTATAGTAATATAACAATGAAAATCGAGCAAAAACGGTAAACGCTGAAATGCCAATACCGTGCTAACTTATTAAATTGCGTAAGGTTAATAAGTAGTGTAACGCATAGAGATTGAATAAATATAATATCTCCACGAGTGTTCGACAACCTAATAGGTTGATAATGTATGCTGAACTACATAAAATAAGTAATATGTAGAAGTATTAGATAAAAAACTAATACGATAACAATATTGTAATCAGTGGGTCTAGGGTTCGAATCCCTAACAGTCCACCATTTAGTTTATTAAAGCCTTTTATAAGGTTTTTTTATTTATTATTTATATACTAAAGCTAAAATTTTGTTAGCTATTATAAAAAAAGATAATCTGAAAACAAAATACAATAAATAAAATCATGTGCAAAAAAATCTATAGATAGTTTCTATGTGCAATTATGTGCAAAAATAGCTAAATATATTTAGATTTAATTAGATACATAATCATTCAATTAAATCAAAGTATGTTTGTAATTAATTAAAATAAAACAAAATACATCTATTTTTTAGACGTATTTTGATACTATTAAATTTCCAAAATTAAAACTCTTAATCTGTGGGTCTAGGGTTCGAGCCCCTAAGGGGACACCACTTTATAAACTAAGCCCTTTTAAAATAAAGGGTTTTTCTATACTTTGATTTTAGAAAACTCCCAAAAAGCTCCCGCCCACAAAAAAAGCAACAATTACACTGCTGCTTTTAATATGTTTAGTAGTTCAGAAGTTATTTTATCAATAACTTCTTTTTTACTTTCTTTTCTATCGTCATGAGTAACCTCTATACTATAATCGTAATTTTGTTTATTATAATAAATCGAAATAAAAACTTGATCATCCGCACCTGCATCATTATATGGATCTACCTTTTTAAGTTTGCCCGTGATTCCAATACCGATATCACTTAAGGCAAATTCACTAATACATTTAGCCATTTCACGGGCCACTTCCATACTATAAACTGAATATTTATCAATAATCTCTTTCGAAACACCCATTTTAATTTTGAACTCATTAGAATAAGTAACCGCACTAAACTTTAAAACTTCGGAAGCTCCTGGGATACTGGTAATGGCATCGACAACTCCCCCACCAGTACAAGATTCCATAGTACTAATTGTTAAACCTTTTTCTGTTAATATTTTTACAATTTCTTCCATTTTATCACCACCTATATTATAAAATAATTATCTAGTCTTTAACTTCACCATAATTGGAATATGATCACTGATATTTAAGTTACAGGTTTCAATCTTTAAAATTTCAAAAGTGTTAGAAATAAATATATGATCAATCGGTCCTTTTTTTATTTTTTCACAAGTAAGTTCATTAAAATTAACTCTTTGAATATTTAATTTTTCTAATTTTAAGATAAAATCTTTAAAATTTTTATTTTTTAAAGTCATATTAAAATCGCCAGTTAAAATAACGTTTTGATTATTTTGAACTATCTTTTCAATAATATTATATATCACATCTAACTGTTTCGCTTTTACTTTATAATTAGTATTATCCAAATGAGTATTTAAAAATACAAAATTTTGGCCACTAGCTTTAGTAATAATTCTAGGAAAAGCCCCACCTAACCATGGTAATTTTATCGTTTCCGCACTTTTGATAAGTCCTTTTTTACTAATAATAGCGTTCGTTTCATTGGATAATGATACGGGAAAAAATCTACCCGCTTTTCCAAAACGTCCATCACCATATATTACGTAATCTTTTAAAAGCGGCTTGCATAAATCTAATTTAGGTAAAGTCATTTCTTGCGTACCTAAAATATCAATATCATTTTCCATAATAAATTTAGCAAAAGTAAAACAATCACTTTCATCTTTTAAGGTCAGCTGATGGTGATAATTATTTTGAAAATTAAAAGTCGCAATAGTTATTACATCTTTCATAAATTACTCCTCATCTAAATATTTTAAATAATCTTGATAACCTTCTTTAATCATATCTTTTTTGGGAATAAAACGCAGAGCTGCACTATTGATGCAGTAACGTTTACCACCTAATTCTTTAGGCCCATCATTAAAAACATGACCTAGATGATTATGACTATTTTTAGAAACAACTTCCGTTCTTAACATCAAATGGCTAAAATCTTTATGCTTTTCGATTTTTTCTTCATCGATGGGTTTGGTAAAAGAAGGCCAGCCACATAAAGCATCGTATTTATCTTTTGACGAAAATAAAGGTTCATTAGTATCAACATCGACATAAATACCTTCTTCAAAATTATTATAATAACGATTATCAAAAGCAGGCTCAGTTCCTTTTTGTTTAGTAACATAATATGTTAGGTCTTCATCAACTAACTTTTCAAATTTTTGTTTCGGAATATGACAATAACCAAAAGGATTATGGGCTAAAAAATTTTGATGATATCGTTCGGCTCTCTTGAAATTTTTTAATTTTTGCACTTCTACGACAATATTAGCATCATATTGCTTTTGTAAATTTTCTAAAGAATTAATAATAATTTCTGCATCTTCTTTATCGGTATAATATATACCAGTACGATATTGCACTCCCTTATCAGCACCTTGTTTATTTAAACTAGTGGGATCAATAATATTATAATAATATTCCAGCAATCTGTAAAGCGTTATCAATTTAGGATTATAAACTATATGTACTGTTTCCGCATGGCCACTACCATTTAAAACATCACGATAACTTGGATTTTCATCTTTCCCGTTAGCGTACCCGACTTCAGTGCCTATCACGCCATCGATTAAATCAAAATACTTTTGAACGCCCCAAAAGCAACCACCAGCTAAATAAATTTCTTTCACCATTATCACCCATTATTATTATGATAAAACCAAAAAATTATATAACAAAAAAGATGAAAATGAATTTTCATCTTATTCAGTTCTAAGCGCTTCCACAGGATCTTTTTTAGAAGCAATATTGGCTGGAATCGCCCCACCAATTAATGTTAAAAGTAAACTTACCGCAATTAAGAATAATGCATGGAATGGATTTAATTTCGCCACATCAGCTAGGCCAGATAAATTTTCAATAATAATATTCGTTGGAATTGTTAAAATATAAGCAATAACAATGCCTAAAAGACCCGAGAACATGCCAATGATAAACGTTTCGGCATTAAAGACTCTTCTAATATCTTTTTTACGAGCCCCTAAAGCTCTTAAAATACCAATTTCTTTGGTTCTTTCTAAAACAGAAATATAAGTAATTATTCCAATCATAATGGAAGACACCACTAAAGAAATTGATGAAAAGGCAATTAGAACGATCGTAATGGCATCCATAATACTACCCGTTAAAGATGAAATCATTTCAGCCATGTCTGTATATTGTACAGTATCTTCTTCATCTTTACCTTTATTATATTTATCTAAATAATCAGTAATATAATCTTTAGTGTCAAAATCAGATGGATAAATATAAATAGCCATTGGCAGAACATCGGCGCCTAAATATCCCATCATAATATCTTTAGTATTCATACTAGTAGGCGAATCGTCAAAAGGCTGTCTAGTTAAAACGTTATAGTCTTTATCTTGCTGGGCTTTGACAATTTCAGAATCCTTATTTTTTTCGATAACTAAATCAGCTAGGGAGCTAGTATAAGCAAGGGCACTGGTGTTGGTAAGAATTTCTTTATCTTCTTTACCCCGAATAATAGCCGTTACTTTAATACTAATGCTATCCTCATCATTATATAATTTTTCATAATCAGTTTTCGGTACAAAATTATTACCGATTTTTTGATAATAATCATCATTTAAAACTAATTTTAATTCTTTATCCATAATATCTTCGAAACTAATTTTATCAGTTTCTGTAAAACCTAATTGTTTTAAAATCGAAGAAGATATTTGATTACGGCTATTTACTTGTAAAATTAATCCCGGTTTTTTATTATCTAATGAACCAGCTAAGACATCATAAGTATTATCGATAACCCCGGGTTCATTTTCGTTAGGGTTTTCTGGAAGCAATGACCATAATTGAACGCCATTATCACTCATAATACTAGTGTTCATCGCTTCTAGGCTATATTTATCGCCCTCTTTTTTGATCATATTCATCGATGTCCCTTTTTCATAAGCAAATCCAGCGACTTTAGTTTTATCGATCTTATTTAAATAATCGATAAAATCTTCATTTATTTTATTACTATGCACCATCGATTCCATAATATCTGGTTGCACATAGACTTCTTTTTTCTTTGGATATTTTTTTAAATCGGTATCGTGCATTTCATTTACCATTTCTTCATCCATTTGCATCGCTTGATTGGCAATAATGACTGGTGACTGCGCAAGCGAATCATGTTCAAAGTCTTCAACTTCCATATTAAAGCCATTGGAAAGTGAAAGAATTAAAGCAATTCCAATAATACCAATACTAGAAGCAAAAGCCGTTAAAGCCGTGC
Source organism: uncultured Bacilli bacterium (assembly GCA_947589375.1). Taxonomy (GTDB): domain Bacteria; phylum Bacillota_I; class Bacilli_A; order RF39; family UBA660; genus Coprosoma. The sequence continues at coordinate 6,756 of CANQAO010000037.1, forward strand.
GCCCTTTTTTGGTTTTAATATTATTGAATGAAAGTTTTAACGCAGTAATAAAACTCATAGCTGTTTTTTTAATGGAAAAACCTTTTAATTCTTTTTCGTTTTGTTTAAGCGGATGAGAATCTTTAACAATCTCACCATCTTTCATTTCCACAATTCGGCTAGCATAAGTTTTAGCTAAATCAGGATTATGGGTAACCATAATTACTAATTTTTCTTTGGCAATTTCTTTAATTAAATCCATAATTTGCGTACTGGTTTTTGAATCCAAAGCTCCTGTTGGTTCATCAGCTAAAATAATATCCGGTTCATTGGCTAAAGCTCTCGCAATCGCCACTCTTTGCATCTGACCGCCAGATAATTGATTCGGCTTTTTATGTGCATGATCTTTAAGGCCGACTTTTTTTAATAATTCTAAAGCTTTTCTTCGTCTTTTTTTAGCCGAAATACCACTTAAAGTAAGACCAATTTCGACATTTTCTAAAATCGTAATGTGGGGAATTAAATTATAATTTTGAAAAATAAAACCGACGGAATTATTACGATAAGCATCCCATTCACTAGCTTTAAAATTTTTTGTCGATTTACCATTAATAATTAAATCACCACTATCGTATTTATCTAAACCCCCAATAACGTTAAGCAAGGTAGTTTTACCACTACCTGAAGGGCCTAAAACAGCGACAAATTCATTTTCTCGAAATTCTAAATTGATATCTTTTAATGCATGTTGTGTAAAATTACCAGTTTTATAACTTTTTTTAATTTTGATTAATTTAAGCATATCATCACCTCATTATTTAATTATATTCTTTGAAAATAAAGAGAATCACTATGCCGCTTGTCTCATACGTGATTCTCTAATTTGCTTTTTTGGAATATCCACCAAATTAGTTTGAAGTTCACGATTAAAAATCGTTATAATATCTGTATCACTACTTGGATTCATATATATAATATCGTCTTCTTCTTTCGCTAACGCTTTTTGTTTTGGTGTTACACATTTTAAAATCGGATAATTATTAATTGCTTCTATTTGTTCTTTAATGTGCTCATAAGTATCGATATCCATACATAAAATTGGATAAAATTCGCTATCTTTTAAAATATCGCATATTTTTAAAGCAGCGGTAACGATTTCATTAATGGCATCTTTATTTTGTAAATTATCATTTATATAATCATTATTAAGTTCATAAATAACGCATTTAGTAACATCACAAGAATTTAATAATTTAATCATCCTCATAGCTTCTTTAATAGCTTGTTCGATATTAACTGATTTACCACTAATAAATGAGCCTATCGCCGTATCCGGAATGTTTTCTCTTAAGACATCAATATTATCTCTAAAGATACCATCACCATGTTTCACACTGGCACATGAAGCAATAATAAGTGGTTGATTACGATAGATGCCGCAATCATCATTATCAATCGATACATTGGCTGGTATTTTATGAATAATCATTTGATCTTGAATCACTTCTGATGGAACTATATCTGGTACTGGTTCATCATGCCTTTTTAGTTTTAATCTAACTGCCTTAACTCTATTATCATCCTTTTTCACTATTTCCTTAGGTTGCATGGCTTGTTCGCTTGCCACTGATATTTTCGGTACCCTAGCATCTGAGGCTGGAACTGATTTATATTTTTGAGTCATTAATTCTTGCGGATTATCAATTTTAACGCTTGTATGATTTACAGAAATTGGTGAGGCATTTTTAAGTTTTTCTTGTTCAGCTTTAGTCATGTTATAAGCTCCAATTATTTTCTCAAGGGCACGTGCATAACCAACGGAATTATAATCTTCAGGAATTCTAATAATAGTCGTCCCTACTCTAACTTCATCGACACCATTTTGCGCGATAATTCCTTCCCTTTTACCAACATTATAAATATGATTTACCTTTAACTGTAAAGCATCTAAACATAATTCATAAACTTTAAGCCAAGCATTTCTCCATTCAGCCTTACCATCAGCAATTTTAGGAATTTCAATTTGTTTTATTCCTTTAGCCACATTAACAATAACTGTACGATTTTCACAACGCACAATATCATTAGGAGTTTTTAATTTTTTACTAATCCAGCCACTAATGGCATCAAAATCAATTGTATCATTTTCTCTAAGTTTTTCATCATTCATAATATCACCCGCTATACTCCTAATTAAATTATACATTTATTTTACACCTAAATCAACAAATGTAAACAACTTTCGACTTTTTTTTCGTTTTTTTATGAAAAAAACAAGGATTTTATTCCTTGTTGGCATTTTTCTTTTCACCTTTAACTTCTTTAACAATTCCAAGTACGGTATTTAATTTTTCTTCAAATACTTTAATCTTATCAGCTTGGTCACTGACAACTTTCTCTAAATCTTTAATGGTATTATCTCTAGCATCGATAGTTTCTTTAAGATTTTTATTTTCCCCCATTAAGTCTTCAATGTGACTAGCTTGTTCTTTAATATTATTAGTTAAAGATTCATTTAATCTTTGAGTTTGTACTTTTTCGACTCTATCAATTTCAATTTGTTCAGTTGCTTTTAAAGTTTGATTGGTAAGTTCTTCGGTAGTACTAACATACTCTTTAGATAACTTATCAATAGTCTTAGTAAACTCTTTACTTAATGAAACAATCTTTTTATTAAGACGTTTATTTTCAGCAGTAATCTTATTATATTGAATTGTACGTTTAGAACTGAAGTCTTTTTCAGTTAAGTATCCTTTAACTCTAGTTAAATTTTCAATTTCATCTGGAGTTAATGCTTCTTTATCATAATGTTGTTGCGCAAAAGCAAAAGTATAATCATTATAATCAACAAATAAAGTTAAATTCTTTAAATCTCTTGGTGTACTGGTATCAGGTGCTTTAGGTTCTACTTCTAATTCATTATAAATACTATGTAATTTGTTTTCAGAATCCATTGGTTCTGGAACGACAATCTTAGGAAATTCATTTTTAACTTCTTCGTGGATTTCTTTTTCAAGCCCACTATTTACAGCAATATCATCTTTAGGTTCTTCATATTCCATGGTTGTTTCCTCCCCTTCTTTTTCTTCTTTTATTTGTTCATTTACTTCTTTAACTTCATCAACATTAATTGGTTCTTCATT
>CANQAO010000038.1 GCA_947589375.1 uncultured Bacilli bacterium
GTGACATATTATATATTAACTTGAGACATTTTCCAAAGTTAACACTTAAGACATTATCACAAATTAATCATAGAATAACAAGCACGAATAACAAGCACCTTGATTTTTTTACGTATATATGATATACTTACGTCAAAGGAGGAAGAAGTATGAAAAAATTCTTATCTAATCATTTTAAAATTGTTCTTGTTATTTGTTTAACAGTGATCGGAGTAGGTGCTGTTGCAGTAAATTATGATAAAGCATATGATTCTATATTTAGTAAAGATACTAAAGCTTTGAGTTATGCAAAAAATGCAACTTCAGTAGAAGAAGCTGAAGAAGAAGTTAAAAAAGCGGATGCTCAAGTTAAAAAAGCGGATGCTCAAGTTGAAAAAGCTAATAAAGAAGTAGAAAAGGCACAAGCAAAAGTAGATGCTGCTAATGTAGCAGTTAAGAAAGCGGAAACAACAGAAAAAGAAGCAAAAACAGAAGTTAAAAAAGCTGAAAATGCAGTCAAAAAAGCCGAAGAAAATATCCAAGCTGCTGAACAAGAATTAAAAGCTGCAAAAACTGATGCCGAAAAAAAAGCCGCAAAAGCAAAACTAAAAGCTGCTGAAGAAGATGCTAAGGCAGCTGCAAAAGCAAAAGAAGAGGCTGAAGCTAAAGTTAAAGCAGCAGAAGAAGCAAAAAGAAAAGCCGAAGCTAATGCTAAAGCAGCGGAAGAGGCTAAAAGAAAGGCCGAACAAGCTAAAAAAGATGCCGAGGCTAAAGCTAAAGCAGCCGAAGAAGCTAAAAGAAAAGCTGAAGAAGATGCCAAATTCCAACGTATGATGGAACTTGCTAAAAAAGGCGAAGAACGTGATAAACAAGCTTATGAGGAAGCAATGAAAGCTAAAGAAGCTGAAGTTGCAGCCAAAAGAGCTGAAAGAGAAGCCAAAGAAAAAGCGGAACAAGAAGCTAGAGAAGCGGAAGAAAGAGCGAGAGCTGAAAGAGAATCTACCGCTGGTTTAAAAGAAAGAGAACAAGCTAAATCTGAAACATCATCATCTACCTTCCAATCTCAAGTATTAAAATCAGCCGCAAATAAAGCTGATTCAACAGCTACATCAAATACCAAAGAAAATGGCCTTCAAATTACATGTAATGCTCTTGAAGTGTATGGTCACAACTACTATACATCACATTGTAATGACCATGGCTATATATGGTTTGCAAGATTTAAATCTGATTATGCGATTTTTACAGCTCCAGGTTCTGGTGCCTTAACTAATGATGCTGTTATTGGTCGTCGTGGTGGTGTTACTTGGACGCAATACGCACCTAGCGTAGTAAATGGCCATCAATTTAAAGAATGGCAAACTAGTCTAGACAATTCATATGAAGTTCCAATGGTGCTTTATAGAGCTATTTATGAATAATTAAAGATTATGTAAAACTTATATTTATATATGAAAATGACTATATTTTGTTATAGTCATTTTTAATACTTGTTTGTTGCACTTCAAATTTAAAATAACAACTAAAAAACACATCTAATAAATAGATTGGACTAAAAAAGCCAAACTTTATAGAATATCAAGAGTTTGGCTTTTATAATAATTAAAATAGCAATCTTTAATTTTGTATTTATTATGCTTGAATATAGTAAATAGTGCCTGTAAGTTCACTTGTTTTAATGTCAGGATTGGTGGTAACTTTATCATCAAAGGTAATAGTGATTTTTAAGGTGTCGGAATCTCCAGCATTTAATTTCTTTGAAAGTTGAGTTGATTGATAAGTGATAACGTCGGAACTAAGGCCGGAGGTATTATATAAAACTTGTCCTAATTGAGCATCGATATTTCCTTTGTTTTCTATGGTAATGTTATATGTAATAGAATCGCCTGGTTTCTTAAGTTTAGCATTAAAAGTAACACTAGTATCATTAAAAGTTGGAGTACCGGCATCACAACCATCGCATACATTTTCTACAGTAACATTAGTAATACCAACATCCCAATCACCTGTAATTTCACTTACCCCATTCGCACTAATAATTGTTGTATAAGCTGAGAAACCTACAGGAATTAACAATATTAATATTAACAATAATAAAACAACTATAAAAAGTTTTAATCTTTTATTCACCTGTGTCATCTCCTTTATGTAAAGAATTATTTAGAGAGATTACTATTTGCTTTATTATATGAATAGAAAAATAAAGTAGCTAATTAGAATATAATAATTAAATAATTAGAAGATAAAATATAATTTATAAAAACAAACTAGAAGCATAGGCTAGAAATAGTATATATTTTATTGTATAATATAAATAATAATTGTAAGAAATTTAGGCAAAAATAGGAAGGTGTTATAAATGATTAAAAAAATAGGAGTAATTACCAGCATTCTTATATTAATTGCTATTGGTGTTATCACCTTTGTCATAGTAAACAATATTTCTAAAAATGAACACAATAGTACAAATAATCAAGTTTCTAATATTAATCAAGAGGAAAATTTAGGAGATGATAAAAAAATGAATAACGATAATAAAACTTTAATTTTGTATTTTTCAGCAACCGGAAATACTGAAAAAATCGCCGAATATATCAAAAAAATAACAGGTGGCGACATGATAGAAATTATACCAAAGGAAAAATATACAAGTGATGATTTAAATTATAATTCTGATTGTCGTGCTAATCGTGAACAAAATGATAGTAAATCAAGACCAGAGATAAAAAATGAAATAAATGTGGCAAATTACGATACCATTTATCTTGGATATCCTATTTGGTGGGGAACAATACCGAAAATTATTTTAACTTTACTAGATAATTATGATTTATCAGGTAAATCAGTAATCCCGTTTTGTACATCAGGAGGATCTGGAATATCGCAAAGTGAAAGTGATTTACAAAATTATAATGCAAAAATAAATTGGATAAAAGGCCAAGGCTTCTATGCTTCTACTAAAGAAAGCGAAGTATCATCTTGGATTGAAAATTTAGATATAAATTAGTGAAACAAATTATAGTTTGTGAGTAAAAAAGATTAGGAAACAAGAATATGAATAGAGAAGATGTCTTTGAATATATAAAAGAAAAATACCACACATTACCAGATTATTTATGGGAAAAGCATCCATTTTATGCCGCCTTAAAAGCTGCTAATAATAAATGGTATGGAATTGTAATGAATGTGCCGAAAAATAAACTTGGATTAAATGGAACCGAAGAAATTGATATTTTAGTGGTAAAATGTTATCCCGAAATGATTGGCAGTCTTCGAAAAAGTAAAGGTTTTTTACCAGCTTATCATATGAATAAAGAGCACTGGATAACTATAATATTAGATAAAATAGTTGATAAAGAAAAAATAAAATTTTTAATCGATCAAAGTTATGAATTAGTAGATAAATAACATATAAAGCCCTAATTAGCACTCCCACTTGACAAATGCTAAAAATGGGTGTATATTATAGATGTAGTAAGGGTATACTTACTATAGGTATTAAATTATATAAATGTGCTACCTAACAACACATTAACGGAAAGGAAGTAGATAATATGATGTTAATACCAAGAAGGAATTTTGATATATTTGAAGATGTCTTTGAAGATCCATTTTTTACATCAGATACCAAAAAAGTTATGAAAACTGATATCAAAGAACACGATGACCACTTTGAATTACTAGTCGATTTACCTGGCTTTGATAAAGATAATATTAAAATATCTTTAGACAAAGGTTATCTAACAATCGAAGCTAAAGCTGATAATAGTAAAGAAGAAAAAGATAAACAAGGTAAATTTGTTCGTAAAGAAAGATATTTTGGTGAATGTTCACGAACCTTCTTTGTTGGTAACGATGTAACCGAAGAAGATATTAAAGCTAATTTTAAAAATGGAACTTTAAACATCAATGTTCCTAAATTAGAAGAACATAAAGAAATTCCAAATAAAAAATATATCGAAATCAAGTAGTAACTAACTAGCGTAACAGCTAGTTTTTTCTTTATATAAGTAAAACAAAAACAAAATAGATAAAACTAATGAAGAAGTAAATATATTAAATGTCAAATTACCTTCTAATAAAATAACTGCATTGCTTAATGAAAAAAGATTTTATAAGGTTTATTATATGAACAAAGAAAACTGGATTACCATTTTATTAGATGAAACTATTAGTGATAAAAAATAATGAATTATATTGATGAAAATTATAAGCTTACCAAAAAGTAAATCATATCTTGATTTACTTTTTAAATGTGACAAAACTGTAAGAGCAAATATAAATAGTTTGTAGTATAATATAAGTAAAGAAAATGGTGAAAAAATGATTAAAATTATGATTATCGAAGACGATAAAATAACAAGTAAAGAATTAAAAGAACTCTTAGAAAACAATAATTATGAAGCTATCATATTAGAAAATCTTGAGAATGCTTTAGATGAAATAACAAAAATAAAGCCTGATTTAATTATTCTAGATATCAATATTCCTTATATAAATGGGCAGTTATTACTTCAAAATTTAAGAAAAGTATCCGATATACCGGTAATAATGGTTACGAGTAAAAACTCGGAAACCGATGAAGCCTTATCGATTTCATATGGAGCTGATGACTATATCACCAAACCTTATAATCCTAATATATTGCTTTTACGAATCGGTGCCGTTTTAAAAAGACTTAATCATAGTTCAAATATAATTTTCTATAAGGATTTAAAAATAAATATCCAAAAGGGCATAATAAAAAAAGATGATAAAGAGATTATTTTAACTAAAAATGAAATGATTATTTTATCTTCGTTACTTAAACATCAAAATAAAATTGTCACCCGTGATGAACTTATGACTGAATTATGGGATAATGAAGAATTTATAAGTGATAATGCTTTAACAGTAAACATTAGTAGACTAAGAAATAAATTAAAATATATTGGCTATGAAAATATAATCGATACTAGAAAAGGACAAGGTTATATACTATTATGAAATTTAATGAATATTTAAAAGATAAATTATATGTAATTATTTTTAGTTTAATAAGCTATTTTATTATTCTTTTAATTTTACTTGCCTTTAAAACTAAAAGTGAAGTTATTATTTCCATTACCATTATTTTATTTATAACTTTTATCTCTTTATTACTAATAGATTACTTTCGCAAGCAAAAATTTTATAATGACCTTTTAGAAAATATAGATAATTTAGATAAAGCCTATTTAGTTTTAGAAACCTTAGTTAAACCGGATTTTTATGAAGGAAAACTATTATGTGAAGCCTTATATACGATCAATAAATCGATGAATGAAAACATCAAAATGGAAAAAGAACAACTAACAGATTTTAAAGAATATTTAGAAATGTGGATTCACGAAGTAAAAGTGCCTTTAGCCAGTTTAGTTTTAACTTTAAATAATCATAGAGAACCTGTTAAAACCAAAAATATTTTAAAAAGATTAGAAGACTATGTCGATCAGGTTTTATACTATGTGCGAAGTGAAAATGCGGAAAAAGATTATTTTATTAAAGAAGTAAATTTAAATAAAATAATAAAAAATGTTGGCATTAGAAATATGGATGATTTACTTGATAACAAGATAGAATATATTACAGAAAATATATCTTATAAAGTTGAAACGGATTCTAAATGGTTAGAATTTATTTTAAATCAAATTGTCAATAATAGTATTAAATATAAGCGCTCTATTAAAAATTCATATATTAAAATAACCTGTGAAGATAATGAATATACTACTACTTTAATTATCGAAGATAATGGAAAAGGTATTCCATCATCCGATATCAAACAAGTATTTGATAAGACCTTTACTGGAACTAATGGTAGAGAAAAAAACACTTCGACTGGTATGGGCCTATATATTGCCAAAAATTTATGTCAAAAGCTCGGCCATAAGATAGCTATCGAATCTAAAGAAAACGAATATACTAAAGTCTATATTACTTTTGCCAAAAATAATTATTATGACGTTTTAAAATAACCTTACAAAATTGTCATTTTAAATCACCTTAAACAAACGACAGATAAAACATTTTATGGTTTAATTTACTTAAAGGAGGAAATTATGGACAGTATTTTAAAAGTTGATAAAATTGAAAAATATTATGGTAGCCGTTCTTCATTAACAAAGGCTATCGACAATTTGTCGTTTGAAGTTGAAAAGGGTGAATTTGTCGCTATTATGGGGGTATCTGGTTCTGGTAAAACTACACTTTTAAATGTCATTTCGACTATTGATAGTGTTACTTCAGGCCATATATACGTAGATGGCAAAGACGTCACTAAATTAAAAGGCAATGATCTAAACAAATTTAGAAGAGAAGAACTAGGATTTATATTTCAAGATTTTAATCTATTAGATACCCTAACTGCTTATGAAAATATTGCTTTAGCTTTATCTATTCAAAATGTAAATGCTTATGTCATCGATGAAAAAGTAAAACAAGTGGCTAAAGAACTTGATATTAAAGAGGTATTAAAAAAATATCCATATCAGATGAGTGGGGGACAAAAACAAAGAGTAGCTTCAGCTAGAGCCATTGTCACTGATCCCAAATTAGTTTTAGCCGATGAACCGACTGGTGCTTTGGATTCTAAATCGGCCAAAATGTTACTTGAAAGATTTAATTATTTAAATGAATCACTTAAAGCTACAATTCTAATGGTTACGCATGATGCTTTTACCGCTTCTTATGCGAGCAGGGTAATATTCATTAAAGATGGTAAAATTTTTAAAGAAATTCATAAAGGTGATGATACTCGTAAAATATTTTTTGAAAAAATAATCGATGTTGTCACTTTACTTGGTGGCGATTTAAATGATGCTTTGTAAATTATCTTTTAGAAATATAAGAAAAAGTATAAAAGATTATGCCATCTACTTTTTTACTTTAATTTTAGGTGTGGCTATATTTTATGTATTTAATGCTCTAGAAAGTCAAACTATTTTAATGAAAGTATCATCGTCTACCAATGATTTAATTAAACTGATGATGACGATGCTTTCTAGTGTAAGTGTATTTGTGTCATTTATTTTAGGTTTTTTAATTATTTATGCATCTAGATTTTTAATGAAAAGACGAAATAAAGAATTTGGAATTTACCTAACTCTTGGTATGAGTAAACGCAAAATATCTTTCATTTTATTTTTTGAAACATTATTTATTGGTATTTTTTCACTTATTGTGGGTTTAATAGTGGGCGTTATTTTATCCCAGTTTATGAGTTTACTTGTCGCTAATATGTTTGAAGCCGATCTTACGGATTTTACATTTATTTTTTCATCTAAAGCTTGCATTAAAACGGCAATATACTTTGGAATAATGTACGCTTTAGTGATGATTTTCAACACTTATAGTGTGAGTAAATGTAAACTAATCGATTTATTATATAAAGATAAAAAATCAGAAACGATAAAACTTAAAAACCCTTATTTATGTATTATTCTTTTCATAATCGCCCTTATTATGTTAATATGGGCTTATCATAAAGTTGCTTTTGATGTTAAAAGAGTATTAGCATTAGTGGATATTGTTATTCCTATTATTGTGGGTTCAGTGGCAACTTTCTTAATTTTTTGGTCATTATCAGGCTTAATTTTAAGAATCGCTATCAGTATAAAAAAATACTATTATAAAGGTTTAAATAGTTTTACCTTAAGACAGTTTAGTAGTAAAATCAATACGACAGTATTTTCGACGACCATTATCTGTCTTATGTTATTTTTAACTATTTGCTTGTTATCAGCTTGCCTTACGATTAAAAATTCGATGAATGCCAATATTAAAGAACTCGCCCCAGTCGATGCTGAATTTGTGGTTTCTTTAAATATGGATAGGGATTATGATTATTACCGCGGATTTGGTTATAATGATAATCAGATAAAAAATAGTAACTCTAATGTTACTGAAAGATTTAAAATTTTTGATTTCGATATTCTTAAATATTTTAAAGAATATATAGAAGTTAATATGTATGCTACTCCAGAGCTTACGATGAATAATACCTTAGGTTCTAAATTAGATGCAATAAGACAAAGTTTTCCGTTTTTGGCTTATGATACGATGGAGCCGATTATGAAAATAAGTGAATATAATAAAGTGGCTAAATTATATGGTCAAAAACAATATGTTTTAGATAAAGATGAATACATTATTGTCGCTGATTTTGAATCAATGGTTAAAATTCGTAATATATCTTTAAAAAATAAAGAAGATATTACTTTATTTAATCATACTTTAAAACCAAAATATAAATCTTGTATGCCTGGTTTTGTAGAGATGTCTAGTAATCATATAAATACCGGTATTATTTTAGTAAATGATGATATTGTCGATGAAAATTATATTTATGAAAACTATTTAATTGGTAACTATAATGTAAAGAAAGAAGAAATAAAGAATTTAGAAAATAAAATCAATGATTTAGATAATAGTGATAAAGCTAATAATTATCTTTTACCGAGCGGTTCTACTAAGTTATCTATTAAAGAAGCTACCATTAGTTTAACGGCAATGGTTACTTTTATCGGCTTATATTTGGGAATTATTTTCTTAATTAGTAGTGCGGCCATTATCGGTTTAAAAGAATTATCGGAAAGCACTGATAATAAAGAAAGATTTAAAATGTTAAGAAAACTTGGAGCCGATGAAAAAATGATTAATAAAGCTTTATTTAGACAGATTGCGGTATTTTTCTTACTGCCACTTACTTTAGCGATTATACATTCAATCTTTGGTATTATATTTGAAATTCAAATATTAGAAATATTTGGTAAAGAAAAACTTTTAACTTCGATTATTATGACCGCTATATTCATCGTATTTATCTATGGGGGTTATTTACTAATTACTTATTATTCAAGTAAAAATATTATTAAAGAAAGGTAAACTATCTTTCTTTTTTTACTCAAAAATTCTATTTGATATGTTAAGAAAATCAATTTTTAATTTTCTTTATATTCGTAAACATTGTAATATTATTAATCTAAAATATACCAATCGTTATTATCCGTGGTATAATAAAAATAGTTAAAGATTTAAGAGAGGATAGATAACATGAATAAAGAAGAATTTGATAAAGAAAACGTATTTGGACTAGGTAGTCCCAATGATGCTTTTGCTAAATATTTTACTGGCAAATCATATTTAAATCCCTTAACGGGTAAAGAATCAGATGTATTTTTAGCTAATGTGACTTTTGAACCTGGGTGTCGCAATAATTGGCACATCCATCATGCAACTAAAGGCGGAGGACAAATTTTAATTTGTACAGCCGGCTCTGGTTGGTATCAAGAAGAGAATAAGGAAGCAATAAGTTTAACTCCTGGTAAAGTAGTCGTTATTCCGGCTAATGTTAAGCACTGGCACGGAGCTAAAAAAGATTCATGGTTCAGTCATATTGCCGTTGAAGTTCCAGGGGAAAACGCATCTAATGAGTGGTTAGAACCTGTAACCGATCTAGAATATAATAAATTATAAAATAATATAAAAATATTTACAAACATTTGTTTTAGTGGTAAATTTAATTAAATTAAAAATTATAGGGGGATAATTAAATATGAAAAAAGACATCATAAAAATTGAAGAAACTACTGAAACATTTGAAAGTATCAAACATCTTGATGAATATGGTCAAGAATATTGGAGCGCCAGAGAATTAATGCAAGCACTAGGGTATAAGAAATGGGATAAATTTGTTAATGTAATACAAAATGCCAAAATTGCTTGTAGTAAAAGTGCTAATTTAGTTGATGACCATTTTCTCCAAGTGGGGAAAATGGTAGAAATAGGTTCAGGAGCAAAAAGAAAACAAAAAG
>CANQAO010000039.1 GCA_947589375.1 uncultured Bacilli bacterium
AAGCTTGTCAAGTGTTTTTTCGATTTTTTTGAAGTTAACAAAAGGTTAACTTCAATTATTTTTAATTGTAAAAAAAAAGAAGTTATAAGAAATAACTTAAATAAGCCCTTCTATAACCTCTTTTTTAGTTTTGTTTTTTATCTAAACCATATTTTTTGTTGAATTTTTCAACGTTACCAGCTTTTTTAGCCGTACCTTGTTTTCCAGTGAAGAATGGATGACATTTGTCACATACTTCTAATTGAATTTCAGATTTGTTTGATCTTACAGTAAAAGTATTACCACAAGCACAAGTAACTTTTGAATCAACATACTCTGGATGAATTCCCTTTTTCATGATATCTCTCCTTCCGCCATGGCAAGTTCATGCCATAGAAATTTCGATTGCTTTTATATTGTAGCAGATTACTTTAAATAAATCAACCCTTTAACAAAGTTTTATTTACAGCACTGATAATTTCCCCTGCAATAGCTTTATAGCCTGCTTCTGAAGGATGAATATCATTTTCATTAGGTAAAAAATTAGGATTTTCTTTAAATAAAGTACTTATTTCAACATATGTTACTTTATTATTATCACTAACTTTTTTATATTTTTTATTTAAATAGTTAAAAACTTCTTCAATGTGTTCATTGCTTAAATAAGGATAAGGATTATAATAACCTACTAAAATAATATCTTCTTTACAGTACTGACGCATAATAATTAACAAATCATCTAAGTCTTCAGCTAAAGCATCAATATAATTATAAATAGCATTATAATCAATCGGCATTTCGGTATTAAGTTTATTTAAAATATCATTGGCTCCAATGGATACTGTAACTAAATCAGCTTTAATTAAAGCATTTTGTAATGTTATCAGTTTTTGACCCATTTTAACTCTTTTATTATCGGTAATGGCATTTATTAAATCAGTAGTCCGATATCCACTTTGGGCGAAATCATCAACATAAGTTTCTAAAAGGTTTTTTTCTTGGAAATAATCACTGACATAAGCCGAATAACTTTTAACTTTTTGACCATAAGCACCTTCACCAATGGCTAAAGAATCGCCTAAAGCTAAATAGTAAACTTTTTTATCTAAATTACATAAATAAATTAAAAATACCAATAAAATAATAGCCATAAAAATAATAATTTTTTTCATACTTCACCTCAAAAAAAGTAGATGTCAAATCTACTTTAATTATATTTTTATAGTTTATTTTTATACATCTTCTAAAGAAATTTTACCACCGACATTTTTAAGTTTATTAATAATGTTTTCGTATCCTCGAAGCACATATTTTATTTCTTTGATCGAAGTTTCCCCTTCGGCCGCTAAGGCAGCAATAATTAAAGCGGCGCCTGCTCTTAAATCGGTTGTAATGACTGTACTACCTTTTAGTTTAGTAGGCCCATTTATGATTATTTTATTATCTTTAATGATAATGTCAGCCCCCATTTGCACTAAATAAGGAACATTTTGAAACCGATTTTCATATATCGTTTCCGTTACCACACTTGTACCTTCTGCTTGCGTCAGCAAAGAGGTGATGGGCTGCTGCAGATCGGTTGGAAAACCTGGATAAGGTGCGGTTTTAATATTCACCGCTTTTAATTTAGTAGTTTTATTTACTAAAATATAATCTTCATGGACTTCAATATTCGCCCCCATTTTCTTTAAAACATTAGTTAAAGCGGTAATATGTTTAGGAATAACATTTTGAACTTTTAAATTATGACCATTTATGACCCCAGCAATTACGTAAGTGCCCGCTTCGATACGATCGGGAATAACTGATGCTTCGCCACCTTTTAATTCTTTAACGCCTTCAATAACTAAGGTACTGGTATCTTTACCTGTTATTTTAGCGCCCATGCTGTTTAAAAAGTCGATAACATTGCCTACTTCTGGTTCCCGAGCGGCATTAGTAATGGTCGTCGTGCCTTTGGCATAAACAGCAGCGAGTAAAAGATTAACAGTCGCCCCGACACTGGCAAATCTTAAATTGATTTCGGCTCCTTTTAACTCTTTAGCATCGATAATATATCTATTATCATAATCGATGGTTATGGTCGCGCCTAATTTTTCGAAACCGGAAAGGTGCAGATCAATTGGCCTTTGGCCGATTGAACAACCGCCAGGAAAATACATTTCGGCATGTTTAAATTTGCCAAGAAAAGCGCCCATAAAATAATAAGAAGCTCTTAATTTTTTAGATTGTTCTAAAGTTATCGGTTTATTTTCTAAATTGGTAGCATCGAGACTATAACTACTACCTCTTTTAACAATTTTAACACCTAAATATTTTAAAATATCCCTTAAAGCTTCAATGTCAGATATCTCTGGAACATTATGGATTATCGTTTTATCAGATAATACCGCCGCGGGAACAAGTGACACCGCACTATTTTTAGCCCCGCCAATTTCTATTGTTCCAGATAAAGTTTTTTTACCTCTAATTTTTATAATTTCCATATTATCACTCTCACTATAAAATATGTTTTTGCCTAAAATTTGTGTTAAATCTATTATACACTGATAGTTAAAATTAGTAAACCTTCCTTTGCTTGACTTTATTCCCTTTTTGTGTTAAGATACAAGCAATTTAACGAATGGGAGTAAAGAAATGAAAAAATATTTTTTATATGCAGAAGGCATGCATCATCTATTTAAACAATTCCAAGACGCTAATGCCTATCCTGAGTACGCTTTATGCGAAACATGCCGCACGATTGAACATACTCATGGTGATAAAACTACTATGCACGCCTTATTTCAAAATCGCGTACCAGTAATTGCGGCCGAAAAGGAATTTGGAATTCCAATCAGCAAAGATAAATATCGATTATTAGCTAAAACTTATCAACGTGAAATTCCTGAAGATGTCTTTTTGGAAGCGAAAATGGAACATGAAAAAACACTTACAAAAAAGAAATAAATTGCTTATTTCTTTTTTAATTCTTTATAAATTAAAGATACATTGTCCTTGCCCGCAGGAATTTTTTTGTTATAATGCGGATAATAATTAGGATGCGTTATTTCCGAATCATAAGTTAAGACATGGCTCACAATATCTTCACAGATATTGTCACTTGCCATAATTATTTTTTCAAATTCGTCATGAGAAATACAATCTGAAACGCCATCAGAACATAGAAATAACTTTTGAATATTTTTTTTATCTAATTCATAGAAATGATAATTGATGTTAGGAACAACGCCTCCTAACCAATTATTAATAATATTACTTCGCTTATGAAAACGCATATCATCAATATTTTTGATTTTTCCATAATCGTATAAAGTTTGAACATAAGAATGATCTTTAGTTACTTGTTTTAATGTCCCATCAAATATATATGCCCTTGAATCACCAACATTAAAAATAAAAATATTTTCTTCATTAATAATGGCGGCTACTAAAGTAGTACTACCCCAATGACTTTTTTGACCAACTATTTCATGTAAATAGAAAAGAAAAGGTTCTATTTCAGCTTGGATTTTTTGACTACTAGTTAATATGTCTTTTTTTAATCTTTGAAACCAATGAAATGTTTCAATCGCCGCTATATTACTGGCTAAATCACCATTCGGTTCCCCGCCTATTCCATCAGCCACTAAAAGTAATTGCTTGTTGGAAATCTCTTTATGATTAGTTATTAATAAGGAATCTTCTTGATTTTTCCTTTTATTACCAAAATCCATGATAGCGGTAACATCACCGATTTTATATAAACGATGTTTATGAGTTTGCTGAAAATGTTTTAAAACTTCTTCTTCACAAATGTTTAAATTCATTTTACACGTCCTTTATTTCTAATCTTTTGCGCCAAATTTTTTATTTTATTAAAACGATGATATATTCCTGATTTAGTAAGTTTATTACCAGTTTCTAAACTAATTATTTCACTTAATTCTAATAAAGACGCATCAGGATATTTTAACCGATAGTCACAAACGGTTTTTTCTTTTTCATCTAAAAGATCAAACAGATCTTTTTCTTTGATTAAATTAATATCTTTAATTTGCTTGTTAGAAGTTTCAATAATTTTATCGGCATTAGCTTGTTCACAGTTATTAAGTCTATTGGTCATATTTTTATGATCGCGGTAAATACGAATATCTTCATAATACATGACGGCTTTAAAAGCCCCTAACATTCTTAAAAAGTCACCAATTTTTTCCGCTTCTTTCATATAAACCATATAACTATTATCACGATGTAAAAGTTTATTATTTAAATCATAATTATTTAATAATTCATTTATGTAACTAGCGTACGCGGCATCATTTAAGTTTATTTCTAAATGATATCTAGAGGTTTTGGGATCATTGATACTGCCATTCATCATAAAAACGCCTCTTAAATATGCCCGCATAAGTTCATCATCAGCTAAAATAAAATCTTCAGGAGTAGCTTTTTTTATACCTAAATTATCTAAAATTTTTTGATAGTTATCTTTAATTTCTAAAATGTAATGCCTTTTTTTATTATAATTATAACCTTTTCTGACGATGATTTGAGGACTTATATGATATAGTTCTTTTATCAAACTAAAAACTTTACGTGCGACACTATTATTTTCCGTAGTGATGGTAATTTTATTTTGCATATCGGCACTACTATGAATAATTCCCGAAAGTTCGGAAATTTTAGCTAGTTCATTCGTGTCTATTTTGGCTAATTCATCTTTAACATTCCTCGCAAAAGACACACTATCACCTCTAATCTAATAAATAAGATAATATATTAATCGATACTTTTAAAGCATTATGCCTAATTGTATTATTTTCAATTACGACATAATTATCTTCAATAATATCCGTGCCTAATTTTTTAATATTTTTATAATCAAGTTCGACTAAATCTTTTTGTTCACTACTGGCATATTTTTGAATAATTTCATCATTAATTTTACCATTGTTAACGACAACGGCATCGACTTTACGTCTACCTAAATATTTATTTAATAGTTTAATGTGATGACTAACGGAAAAGTCTTCAGTTTCCCCAGGCTGGGTCATGATATTACAAACATAGATAATTTTGGCTTTACTTTTACCAATTTCTTTTCTGACTTCCTCACAAATTAAATTCGGAATAATACTAGTAAATAAACTACCCATACTTAAGATAATCGCATCGGCTTCTCTAATAGCTTTTAAAACATTAGGATTTACTTCGGGTTTTTCTTTATAAAAAACAGAATTAATAGTGCGTTTGTCTTCGGTAATTTTGTGTTCCCCCTCGACAATACTACCATCTTCCATTTGACCCATTAAAATGACATTATCTTCGGTCAGTGGTAATACCTTTCCTTGTAATTTTAAAAGGGAATTTAAAAGTTCAATGCCATCAGACATATTACCTGTAATATCTTTCGCCCCGGTTAATAAAAGATTGCCGATTGGATGGCCATTTAAATCACTATTAGTAGAAAAACGATAGTTTAAAACTTTTTCAACGGCTTCATCATCTGATGATAAGCTAATTAAGACTTTTCTAATATCGCCGACCGCTAACATGTTAAATTCTTCTCTTAATCTACCAGTACTTTTACCATCATCACAAACCGAAACTACGGCTTTAATATCAAAAGGTAATTTTTTAAGTCCATTTAATAAAACACTCATCCCGGTTCCGCCACCTAGGACGGCGACTTTTATTGGTTTCATTGATCCCACCTACTTTTTAGTGCAAGCGCGGCGATGACGCCATCGTTAATCGCCGTAGCTATTTGATAATAATCTTTCTTAATCACATCTCCGCATGCATATACATGGGGAAGAGATGTTTCCATTTTTTCGTTTACTTTAATATAACCATTTTCCATAGCGACATTAATAAAATCAAGCTTTGGCTTGCCACCAATAGCTATAAATAAGCCTTGAATATTTAAAGATTGATCGTTATTTAAAATGACTTTATTTAACGCATTATCTTCAGCCACTAAGGCTTTTACTTCCGTTTCTTCTAAAATTACAATATTTTTATTTTGACTAGCTTTATCTACTAAGGCTTGATCAGCTTTTATTTTATGCCTTACAATAATATAAACTTTCGCGCATAAATTAGCTAGATAAAGGGCATTAGTAAAAGCTGCATTGCCCCCACCAACAACGCCAACATTTTTATCTTTATAAAAGGTTCCATCACAAACGGCGCAGTAACTAATACCATGAATTTTATCTTCATTAGCTAAACCTAATTTGTTTGGTTTGCGGCCAGTGGCGATTATAATATTATCAGCTATATACTCATTATTATTTGTCATAACTAAATAATTATCTTTTTTTTGAACCTTGGTGACTTCTCCAAAAGCCCACTTAATATTATATTTTTTAAGGTGGCTTTGCATTTGCATAGCTAAATCAGCCCCACTGATAGATTCGATACCTAAATAATTGTCAATATTACTGGTTTTAAGCATCTGGCCACCAGGGGCATCTTTGTCGATTAATAAAACGGAAAGTCCTGCTCTTGCTAAATATAAAGCGGCGGCCATACCAGCGGGACCAGCTCCAATAATGATTGTATTATATTTCATTTACTCATCTCCATATGATAAAGTTTGCTTTTTTTTAAACTTACGATAATTAAAATCAAACCGGCTATGGCCATTAATACGGACATAATCTGGGCAATTTTTAAATCAAAAAACATTAAACTATCGGTTCTTAAAGCTTCAATGCCAAATCTGCCGACACTATACCAAAATAAATATATTCCAGTAAGGGTGCCAATTTTAAGTTTTTTGTAATTTCTAACTATTAAAAGCATCATAAAACCGATTAAGCACCATAGCGATTCAAAAAGAAAAGTTGGAAAATAATAGGCACCACCTATATTCATCCCATTTATAATAAACTCTGGTAAATGTAAGCTTTGCAGATAAGCTAAAGTAACTTCTGGTCCATGAGCTTCACCATTAAAGAAGTTACCCCATCTACCAATAGCCTGGGCGATAATAAGGCCAAGAACCATAAAATCTAAGATTAATAAAATATTTACATTTTTTTTGTGTAAATAAATCAGAAGGAAAATTAACGCCGTTAAAATGCCACCATGAATGGCGAGACCGCCTTTCCACAGCATAAATATTTCTAAAGGATTTTCTAAATAATAATCTAAATGGAATAAGACAAAATATAATCTAGCCCCAATAATCCCAATGATAATGGCTAAGAAAAGCAAGTTAACCATAAAATCTTCAGTGAAACCAAATTTACGTGACTCTTTTAAGACTAACCATCCTCCTATTAATATGCCGATAAAAATTAAAATAGAATACCAATGAATACTAATAAATCCTAAATCAAGCGTGGGACTCATGTGGTTTCCCCTTTCTTTTTATTTTATCTAAAATAAAGGTGTCCATTAAAACGTTTAAAGCAGAAATTAACACGGCCGCACAAACGGCATACCAAATACCATAAATGTGAAAATGAGGTCCTAAAATAACATTAACAATTTTTAAAACAATTAAATTTATAAATGGATAAAATAAACCTAGCGTAATTCCAGTAATCGGAATCGTAAGCCACACTAATAGTGGTTTTATAGTGATATTCAGTAAATAAATAATAATAGCCGCTAGTAAAAACCATAAACCATAGAGGTTTTTATCGATAAATAAAGTATCATCAAAAACAAGTGAGGTTACAAATAAAATTAAAGCATAACCTACCATTTTAATAATCCAATCGATAATCGCAAATATTGTTTCTTTAGAAAATAATTTTTTGTTCATATTTACACCTACTTATAATTTTATTATATCATATTTTACTCACTTTTTAATTCATATAATATGTCGCGAAGTTCCATAGCTCTTTCAAAGTCTAAGTTTTTAGCGGCGGCTTTCATTTCATTTTCAATGTTGATCATTAACTTCGCTTTTTCTTGTTTACTCATTTTTTCTGGTTTTTCTTCTTTAACTTCTTCATTATTAGAGATAATATCTCTAATTTCTTTGACAATGGTTTTAGGGACGATGCCATGTTTTTCATTATATTCATGTTGAATTTTTCTTCTTCTTTCGGTTTCTTTAATAGCTTTATCCATTGCATCACTAGTATAATCGGCATACATGATAACATGTCCTTCAGCATTTCTGGCAGCCCTTCCAATGGTTTGAATTAAACTACGTTCACTTCTTAAGAATCCTTGTTTATCGGCATCCATGATGGCAATTAAACTAACTTCAGGAATATCAATGCCTTCACGTAATAAGTTAATACCTACTAAAACATCGTATTTCCCTAGTCTTAAATCGCGAATAATTTTCGTTCTTTCTAAGGTTTTAACTTCATTATGCAGATAGGCAACTTTAATATCAATTTTCTTTAAATATTGGGTAAGTTCTTCAGCCATTCTAATCGTTAAAGTCGTAATTAAAGTGCGCTCATTTTTTTCAATTTGTCGGCGGATTTGATTAACTAAATCATCAATTTGATTTTTAGTCGGTTTAACTTCGATACTTGGATCTAATAAACCCGTCGGTCTAATAATTTGTTCAGTAACATGATGGTGACATTTTTCAAGTTCATAGTCACCTGGGGTAGCTGAAACATAAATGACATTATCTAATTTTTGTTCAAATTCATCAAATTTAAGTGGTCTATTATCTAAAGCACTTGGTAATCTAAAACCATAATCGACTAAAACTTCTTTGCGTGCCCTATCGCCATTATACATGGCTTTAACTTGGGGAATGGTGACATGTGATTCATCAATAACTAAAAGGAAATCATCACCAAAAAAATCGATGAGCGTGGTTGGGGTTTCACCTTCTCCTCTTAAAGCTAAATGTCT
The DNA here is from genome assembly GCA_947589375.1 of uncultured Bacilli bacterium. Taxonomy (GTDB): domain Bacteria; phylum Bacillota_I; class Bacilli_A; order RF39; family UBA660; genus Coprosoma. Next base: position 8,806 of record CANQAO010000039.1, read on the forward strand.
AGAGTAATTTTCAACACCACGGCAAAAACCTGTTTCGGAAAGCATTTCGATATCATAATTAGTTCTTTCTTTGAGTCTTTGATATTCAAGTAATTTATTATCTTTTTTTAACTCTTCTAGTCTTTCTTCTAATTCATCTTGAATGCGTTTGACAGCAATTTTTAATTTTTCTTCGCTAGTAACGAAATGACTAGCGGGAAAAATCGTAATTGTTTTTTTATCATTTAAAATAGTTCCGGTAACAATATCAAAAACACTAATTCTTTCAATTTCTTCGCCAAAAAATTCAACTCTAATTCCTTTTGAATGTTCATTAGATGGAATAACTTCTAAAACATCTCCTCTTACTCTAAAGGTTCCTCTTTTTAAATCAATGTTATTGCGTTCATAAAGCATATCAATTAATTTTTCAATTACTTTATCACGATCGATAGTTTCCCCTAAATTTAATGAAAAGGTTTTATTGCGGTATTCTTCGATTTCGCCAATACCATATATGCAGGAAACGGAAGCTACCACAATGACATCTTTATTATATAGAAGGGATGAGGTCGCATAATGACGAAGTTCATCTATTTCATCATTTATAGCAGCATCTTTTTCAATATAAGTATCGGTTTTGGCGACATAAGCTTCTGGTTGATAGTAGTCATAATATGATACAAAATAGCAAACGTGGTTGTCTGGAAAGAGCTCCTTAAGTTCCCCATATAATTGTCCAGCGAGGGTTTTATTATGAGCCAAAACGAGCGTTGGTTTGTTAATTTCTTTTATCACATTAGCGATTGTAAAAGTTTTACCAGTACCCGTTGCGCCCAGTAATACTTGGCTTTTCTTGCCATTCTTAATTCCATCTACTAACTCTTTTATAGCCTCAGGTTGATCGCCACTTGGCTTAAATTTTGATACTAATTTGAACATACTCTCCTCCTTATTACGACCACTGCGGACCAGCCAATTCGTGTCCATTTAGCCAAAAATTCGTATTCT
>CANQAO010000040.1 GCA_947589375.1 uncultured Bacilli bacterium
TTGCCTTTTTTAAACATAAAAAAATACAAATTTGCCATTTTTGCATAAAAAAATGCGAATATATTCGCATAAAAAATTAATTTATTTTTTTAGCATGAATTACTAATTTTTGTTTTGAACCATAACAAGTTGATAAAGTTAGTAATTTATCATTAGGACCTACATTTACTTTAAAATCATAGATACTTCTTTTTTTGACCATATCGATATAATCGGTAAAGGCTTTATTACTACCAAAGGTTATAATCAAATAATCGGTGGTATCATTAACGGAATAAATAGAAAATATTTGCCATTTCGCATTTTCTTTTTCGGTATTAAAAGTGATAATCTGATTATTTTTATTCGTATACCATGATCTATTTTTTGTTCGGTACAAATTCGAAAACATTACGGTACCACTATCGTGACCATAAATGATTGTATTTTGATTAAGGGGGGTAATACTATTATGATAATCAGCGAATAACCAGCCATAACGATTAGCTTTTTTATTAAAATCATGACTTAAATAAAAGTCATTATCGCTATGTTTAACGACAGGATAATCGATATTGGTACCATTTACGGTAAGCCAACCCACAGTTTCATTATTAATTTTTTTAAGTTCACTAAAAATTTTAGAATATTTAGTACTATAAACATTATCGGATGTTTCTTTTTTCTCTTCCATGGTGGCTTCTGCTGGCGTTATTTTCTTATGAATGATTTCTTCTTTGACTTTGACTATTTCATCGGATAATCTTTTAACCTCTTGCTGCTCCTTTTTGTTTAAAAACAAAAGGGCGACAATCATAATCATCATAATTAAAATAATGGCTTTTAATAAATTTAAATTGATTTGCTTAAGTTGATTATCTTCTTTATACTTTTCAGAATAGATAATCTTAAATTTATAAACCCGTTTATATTCTTTACTTAATTTTTGTAAATAGGGGATATCGGGGATGATATCACCATTATGTTCATAAAGATAAATTTTAATTTGTCTTTTGCGATATTTATTTAAAATATTAATAATATCGTTTAAATTTTTTTTATCATACTTTGTAAGTTCAATGATTTTTAAATGATTGTTAATTTTAAGAAAGGCTTCAAATTCTTTTAAATCGATATCATCTAAAATAAAATCAATGCGTAGTCTATTTTTATAATATAAATCGGAATATGTTTTTAAACCATCACTATGCATGAATTTACTGACAAAAAATACTTTACTTTTTAACTCGACATGATAACCCTTACGATTTAAATCTTCAAACATGTATTCGGCCATGTTATAACATTCGAGATTATCGAATAAATGATGTTCATTTAATTTTTCATAAATATCATGCGGTAAAGGATTAGTTTCTTTAAAAGTTAAGTTTTTAATTTCGGGAATTTGTTTTAAAAGTTCAATAAGCGGCCTAAATATTTCATAATCTTGAATGACAGCGGTATTTATATTATGTTTAAGAATAATTACTTTAATAAAAGCTGAAACCAGTTCAAGATTAGAAAGAATATATTCATCGGTAAAAATGATATTATTGGTATCAATGACATTAGTACTATTAAGATTAGGCTCTTTACGATTTAAAAAGTATTTACAAAAGACTAAATTTTTACCAACTACTTTGATTAAAATTTTATTCATCTTGTTCATCCCATTTCTATCCTATTTATATTTTAACACAATCCCGTATTTTATGTAAATGTTAACTTGAATAAACCAATAAATTAATATATAATGTAGGTGGTGATTTGTATGAAGAAAGGCGTTATTATTTGTAACCCCAATAGTGGTCAAAAAGATAAACGGGAACTCATAAATAAGTTTAAAGATATTCTAATAAAACACGATTATGATGTTGAAGTTATTTTTACAAAATATAGTGGTCATGCTGAAAAGATCGTATCTCAATTACCAGATGCGACTGATTTAGTTATTTCTTTAGGTGGTGACGGCACCTTTAATGAAGTAGTTACTGGTAATATTAAACGCCAAAAAAGATTATTACTTTCACATATTCCTCTTGGAACCGCCAATGATTTAGGCGCGATGTTTGGCATGGGGAAGAATCCAATCACCAATTTAAAAAATGTTTTAGATGGTAAAGTTAAAGGCATCGATATTTGTCAAATTAATAATAAACCTTTTGTCTATGTGGCTGGTCTAGGTAAATTTGTCGATATTGCTTATGATACGCCACGTAAACTTAAGAAAAAATTAGGTTATGCTGCTTATCTTTTTAATGCATTTAAAACTTTTACCCAAAAAACACATTTATTCGAAATGGAATTTACTTGTAATGGTGAAACTTATCGGGGATTATATTCTGTCGTTTTAATCTGTAATGCCAAAAGAATTGCGGGCGTGGAAATGTTTAACGATGTTAAAATGGATGACAATCAGTTTGAAGTTTTAATGACTAATATCACTAGAAAAAAAGATATTTTAAAATCTTTGTTATTTATTAAAACAAATGACGTTACTAAAATTCCTGGAGTTTATTTTTTTAGAACTAATCATTTAACTATTAAATTAAAAGAAGAGCCTAAAAAAAGTTGGTGTGTTGATGGTGAAAAATTTAAAACAAAAACCAAAAAATTTGATATTAGTATTATTAGAGATATTAAAATGTTACTACCTAAAAAAGAATTATCAAAAATTTTTATAAATGAAAAATAGAATTCTATTGTGTGAAAGCAAACCTTTGAGTTTGCTTTTTTAATCGCTTTTATGATATAATTGATAAGGCTTTTTAATTACGAAAGAAAGGAGACGAAATGAGTAAAATTAAAATATTTGCTTTAGGCGGTCAAAACGAAGCGGGTAAAAATATGTATGTTGTCGAAGTTGACAAAGATATATTCGTTTTTGATGCCGGACTAAAGTATGCAGATGATAGAATGTTAGGTGTTGACTATATTATTCCTAACTATGACTATCTAAAAAATAATATTAAAAACATTAAAGGTATTTTTATAACACACGGACACGATGATCATATGGGGGCTTTATGTGATATTTTAAAAGACTTACCAAGCCTTAAAATATATGGAACAAAATTTACGTTAGAAATAATTAAAGATGAATTAGAAGCGGAAAATTTGAACACAGATAATTTAATAGAAATTATGCCACATAAAAAAATCGATTTTGGAACTAATAGTATTTTTCCAATCACCCTTACGCATACCGTTCCAGGGACAGTGGGTTATGTTTTATATACTCCAGATGGGGCTATTTTCTATACTGGAAACTTTATTTTTGATTCCACCATGTTAGGGGCTTATAAAACTGACATTGGTAAACTAGCTTATGTTGGCAAACAAGGTGTTTTATGTCTTTTAAGTGAATCATTATATGCGGACAAAAGAGGTTTTACCTCTCCAAATCATCGTACAAATACGAAAATAAGAGAAATATTAAATCGTCATCCCGGACGTATTTTATATAATATCTATCAGGCCCAGTTATATCGTATTCAAGAATTACTGACCGAAATTACGGAAACTGACCGCAATGTCGTTATCATGGGTAAACGATTAGAAGGCGTAATTTTAAAAGCTATTGACATGAAATATGTCAAATTTGATAAAAAAAGAATTAAATCGATTCACCATGTAAATGACGATAAAATAGTAGTCATAATTTCTGATGAAAGAGAAAAACCTTTCTCTAATTTAAAACGTATTTTAAGAGGCTACGATAAATTTATAAGTATCACCGAAGAAGATACTATAGTTTTTGCTTCACCAGTTTATGATGGGATGGAAAGAACTGCCGCAAAACTATTAGACACTATTGCCCATGTGGGTGCCCAAACTATTGAACTACCTTTAAAACAATATCCATCACATCATGCTTCATCGGAAGATTTAATGTTGATGTTAGATTTAATGAATCCAAAATACTATATGCCAGTAATCGGTGAATATCGTCATCAAGTAGCTAATGCGAATGTTGCTAAAAGATTAGGCATGAAAGAAGAAAATATTCTTCTTAGATTAAATGGCGAAGTAGCTTATTTTGAAAATGGGAAACTTATCGATAACGGCATGAAAGTGCCTGTCGATGATATTTTAATCGATGGCCTATCAGCTGGCGATGTTGGGGAAATAGTTTTAAAAGATAGAGAAATTTTAAGCGACAGTGGAATTGTTATTATCACCGCTACCTTAGATAAACAAACTAAAGAAGTTTTAGCTGGCCCTGAAGTTTTAACTAGAGGTTTTATCTTTGTTAAAAATAATATTGATTTAATCAAAGAAGCTGAAAATATTTCGTTAAATGTTATAAAAGAAAATACCAAAAATAACTTTATCGATTTTAATAAAGTAAAACTAGGTATTAGAGATAAAGTTGGTAAATACTTCTATGATCAAACTGAATGTAAACCGATGATTTTAATCGTTATTGGTGAAGTGTAGTTTAAACTACATATTAGATCATTACAAGGTTATCTTAGGATAATCTTTTTTTCTGCCTTTTTTCGACAAATTTAGATAATAATTTAAGTTAAAATAAAAACGGTGATTGTATGAAAAAGTATCTGTTTCCAGTGACTTTGTCCTTAATTTTAGGCGTTTTAATGGCTTATTTTTTAATTAGTGGTTATGATAAAGCCGAAAGCATAACCGTTTCTAAAAATGCTGAAATAGTTTATTATCTACAAAGTGGGGTCTATTCGACTAAGGAAAACATGGAAAAAAATATGAGTAATTTTGAACATTATATCTATAATGTCGAAGATAATATGTACTATACCTATGTTGGCATGTCAAAAAATAAAAAAAATGCCGAAAAAATAAAGGAATTTTATAAACAAAAAGGGTATAGTACATATATAAAGGAAAAAATTACTGATAATAAAGAATTTTTGACGATTTTAGGTCAATATGATGAATTATTATCTAGTGTTAAAGAAGATAAAACTATCGAAGTTATCTGTAATCAGATTCTAGCTAAATATGAGGAGATGGTGAATAATGAATATTAGAATCAAAGACTTACCTTCTAGTGAAAGGCCTAGAGAAAGATTAATCAATAAAGGCGTTAATCATTTAAGTGATACAGAGCTTTTAGCTATTGTTTTAAAAACCGGTACGAAAGAAGTTTCGGCTAAAACTTTAGCGGCCCAAATTTTAAAACAAGTAGGTTCAATTAGAAATTTAAAACATATAAGTTTTTATGAACTATTAAAAATTAAAGGCATTGGCGTAGCTAAAGCTTGCCAAATTTTAGCTTTGCAAGAACTAAGTAAACGAATGAGCATGGTTCAAGAAAAAATTGTAAACGTCCGTATAACTACGCCTGATACTGTATATAATTACTATAAGAATATCGTGAGTGATAGCCAAGAATGTTTTTACTGTTTATACTTAGATGCCAATAAAAAAGTGTTAAAAGAAAAACTTCTGTTTATGGGCACTGTTAATCAAAGTTTAGTCCATCCTCGAGATGTGTTTAAAGAAGCCTATGATTGCAATGCCATTGCGTTTATTTGTGTGCATAATCATCCAACGGGTGATGTCAGACCAAGTAGGGAAGACATTATGATTACTGATAGATTAAATAAAATTGGCTTTTTAATGGGCATCAAACTCGTAGATCATGTAATAATTGGTAAAGATAAATACTATAGTTTTTTAGAAAATGGTAAAATATAGTTGGTTTTCTTAAAAAAATGTATTATAATCTTAGGTGGGTGGTCGTATGTATCGTAAACGGAAATTTGATAAACGCTATTTAATAATTATTGCCATTGTGGTTTTAGCTATTTTATTAGTGGTGCTTTCGCTGGCGTTAAAAAAAGATCGTAATTTGAGCTTGCCTGAGAAAGTGGTTAAAGATGGTGGTACTTTTACTTTAAATATTTTAAGTACTCCGGTTAATTTTATCAAAGAAAAATTCCGTGAAAATAAAGAAAAAAGTCGCATTTATGAAGAATATAAAGAGTTAGATAAGCAAAAGAAAAATTTAAATAGTCTTAAAGCTGAAAACAACGATTTAAAAAACGAAATTAAAAAACTAAAAGAAGAGTTAGAATTAGATAGTATTTTAAGTGATAAAGTATTTACCCATGCGACGATTATTAATCGCAATATCGATTATTGGTATGAGGAAATAACGATTGATAAAGGCAAGACCAAAGGCCTAGAAAAAGGCATGGCCGTGATTAATAGTCAAGGATTAATCGGGACAATTTCTAAAGTAAGTGGCTCTTATAGTACCGTAAAATTACTTTCTAATGAAAACATGAGTGATAAAATAAGTGTTAAAATTAAAGTGGGGGATGATTATGTTTATGGCTTGATTTCCGGCTATAATACTAAAAACAATACTTATACTGTCGAAGGCATCAGTGAAAACAAAGAGATTTCTAAAGGCTCTGAAGTAGTAACTACGGGTATGGGAGATCTTTTTCCTAGTGGCTTACTAGTTGGTAAAGTTACTAAAGTAACCACTGATAACTTTGATTTATCCAAAGTGGTCGTCGTGAAATCATTAGTTAATTTTGATGAAATTGATTATGTTTCAGTTTTAAAAAGGAAGGCGAGTAAATGATTCCCATTATTTTAATTATTTCCTTTTTACTAGATAGTATTGTTTCTAATTTTATTTCTTTTGATAGTCTTTTTCAGCCACTATTTACTTTAATGGCTTTAATTATCATTTTCCCATATTTTATATCCCATAAGGGTAATCAAAATTATTTACTGACTTGTTTTATCACTGGGATTTGTTATGATTTAATATATACCGATACCCTGGTTATTCATGGTTTTCTATTCTTATTAATCGGTTATATTATTATGAAACTTAATCTTGTTTTAGCTAGTAATTGTCTTAATGATATTATTATCGGCGTAATTATAATTATCTTTTATAGGTTAATTATGTATGCTTTATTACTAATAACCGCTAATATTTCTTTTGATATATTCGCGATTATAAAAGGTATTTATTCATCACTAATTTTAAATATTATATATATTTTCTTAGTATTTTTGATAACTGACAAAATCAGTGATAAAATGAAAATTCGTAGAGCTAATTAGCTCTTTTTTGTTCTTATAAAATGTGTTATAATATAAAACTATTAGGAGATGCATAGTATGCGTAAATATGAAACTTTAATTTTTGATTTAGATGATACTTTAATCGATAATCATGAATCAATTAAATATGCTTTTAAAATGATGTTAGCTGAATTAAAAATACCATATACTGAAGAGTTATTTTTAGCTTGGAAAAATGCTGACAACACTTACTGGCACGTTTTTGAAAGTGGCAATATGGCAATTCCCAAATTTATTAAAACTAAAGATGAAAAGATTACTTATTTAAGGGCTAATCGGTTTATCGAGTTTTTTGGTAATTTAAGTTACGAAGAAGCTATTTATCTTAACGATATCTACTGCGCCAATATGGGGGTAAATATTGTTGAAGTACCACATGCCAAAGAAGTTTTAAAAGCTTTAAAAAAATATTATGAAATTGTTATTGCGACTAATGGACCTAAAGAAGCCGCTTTTAGTAAATTAGAAAAAGTTAGAATAAATGATTATATTACTAAAGTAGTGACACCTGAAGAAATTGGTGTTGGTAAACCTAGTCAAGAATTTTTTGATTATTTAACTATGCAAGTAGATCAAGCGAGAAATAAGATGCTTATAATTGGCGATTCCCTTACGACTGATATAAAAGGTGGGATGGATAGTAATATCGACACTTGTTGGTTTAATCCTGCTTATACAAACTTGCCTAAAGAGTATAAACCGACTATGACTATAAATAAACTTTTAGAATTAAAGAAAAAGTTATAAAGTTGACAAGAGAATAACTATATGTTATCATGTATATAGATGAAGGAAACTTCATACAATAAAAAGGACATTCAATGCGTTCTTGTTGAGTGTCACCTAATTTTTTGGGTTTCACCTAATTCATCGCTGAGTTAGGTGATTCTTTTATTTTAAAATTACAAAAAGTAATAATAAAAGTAAAAGGATAATGGTGATCAAAGAAGAGATTAAAAAATCTTTTTTTGTCATCACATCACCTCCTTCCGTTATGGAATTCGGCAATCACCCAACCATTAAATGTCTTTAAGATAATTATACTATAAGTTAACTATAAAAATAAGAAAACGTTTTAATCAGTAATTCTATTTGACACTAAAGCATGAAAATATTTGAGTTCCGGTAAAAAATAAAGAAAACAGAAATCTGTGGAAAAGAATTTCTGTTTTTTAGTAAAAAATAATGTAAACACATCCAAAATTTAGTATAATATAAATATACTAGAAAAATATTACTAAACAAAAATAAATGGAGGTGTTTACATGAATAATTTTACCACAAATACATATGAAATGAAAAGAGAAATTTTAAATTTTTCAAAGAAAATTTCAAAAGGATTAAATAAGCCTACAGAAAAATTTGTTTTAGATATGGAATATGGCATAGCTAAAAGTCAAAGCATATTGATAAGTGATATAGCTAGAAGTCTGGATGAAAAAATAAAATTAAAAAATACAATAGAAAGATTATGTGACAATTTAATAAACTTAACAGAAAAAGAAACTCAAATAATAGAAAAAAACTATTTAAATAAAGTACAAAAGCAATTACCTGAGGAGCCAATAGTTTTGTTTGATGACTCAGATATAACCAAAGAATATGGGAGGAAATTTGAAGATTTAGATAGAGTTATTGATGCTTCAAGCAAAGACAAAAAAATATCAAATGGTTATCATGTGTGTGAAGCTGTAGCTTTAACAAAAAAAGAATTACAACCAATAAGCATATATAGTAAAATTTATTCATGTCAAAGTAAAGGTTTTATAAGTAAAAATTCATATACCAAAGAAAGTATAGTTAGAGCAGGAGAAATAATTCATAGGAAAAGCAATTATATATTTGATAGAGGTTATGATGATAATAAGATAATAGACTATGTAGATAAAAGTGGGAACTATTTTGTTATTAGAATAGAAGATAGAAGACAATTTTTATTTAAAGAGAAGAAAAAGAGATGTGGAGAAGTTGCAGCCAAAAGAAAAGGAAAAATAAAAATGATATTAACTTTTGATGACAATGAAGAATATGAAGTATATATATCACATACCAAAGTAACATTACCTTACAATAAGAAAGATTATGAACTAGTAATAGTATATGGATTAGATGAAGAAAGACCAATGATCTTACTAACTAATAGAAATATACATACAAAGGAAGATGTCATAAAAGTAGTAAGACTATATTTTTATAGATGGAGAGTTGAGGAATATTTTAGAGCCAAGAAACAAGAATATGATTTTGAAAATATGAGAGTAAGGACCTTAAAGGCACTAAATAATTTAAATCTATTATTAACAATTCACTTAGGGCATATAGGAATATTAGCCGAAAATATAGATAGAAAATTACTAACGATAAAAATAATAGAAGCAAGCAAATCATTGAGAAGTAAAGTAATAGTATGGATAAGTCAAATAGCTAGAGGGATTGGTAAAATTTTAGAGCAAGCCCGGCAAGGTATAAAAGAATGGCAACATATAACCGACAATAAATATAAACAATTAACTTTAAAATTATGAATATAATCAGTAATAGAACACTAAAAAGAAGGACATGATGAATGTTCTCTTTAGTGTGCTTAAACATAGAATATAATAGAAAATTATTGTTTTTATTAAAGCCTTTTAAATCATTTAATTAAAAATGTGCCAAAAATGAACAAAAAAACCGAAACTCAAAT
>CANQAO010000041.1 GCA_947589375.1 uncultured Bacilli bacterium
AAACAATAAAAGAATTGGGTGGAACGATGCCTGAAGAGTTACCAACGCCTAAGAAAAGTCTTAAAGAGTTAGCAAAGGAAAAGAAAAATAAGCTTATAAATTAGGAAGGTGATAACATGAAACTAGTACTATTAAGACATGGCGAAAGTGTTTGGAACAAAGAAAATAGATTTACTGGTTGGACCGATGTCGAGTTAAGTGAAAAAGGTATCAAAGAAGCTAAAACCGCAGGAAAAACTTTAAAACAAAACAACTTCACTTTTGATATTGCTTTTACTTCAGTATTAAAAAGAGCCAATGATACTTTAACATATGTCTTAGATGAGCTAAAACAAGATATTCCCATTAAATATAGCTATAAATTAAATGAACGCCATTACGGGGCCTTACAAGGTTTAAATAAAGATGAAATGAAATTAAAATATGGTGAAAAACAGGTTCAGCTTTGGCGTAGAAGTGCTGATGTAAGACCCCCAGCTTTAGAGTTAAATGATAAAAGACATCCAAAATATGATCCAAAATATCAAGATATTCCTGTAGATAAACTGCCATGTACGGAACATTTATTAGATACTTTAAAAAGAGTTACCGAGTATTATGAAAGCGATATAAAACCAGAATTAATTAATGGTAAAGATGTTTTAATTGTCGCTCATGGTAATAGTCTAAGAGCTTTAATTAAATATTTAGAAAACATCAGTAATGATGATATTATGAAGTTAGAAATTCCGACTGGTAGGCCTTATGTATATGAACTTGATAATAACTTAAAAATAACAAATAAATATTATTTATAACCATGCCAAGCATGGTTTTTGTATAAAATAAAATGTTTTTTACCATAATTATTTAGAGGTGAAACAATGAAACAAAAATCTATCTGGATGGAAAACTTAAAAACTAAAACTTATCCATCACTTAAAAATGACATCGAATGTGATATTTTAATCATCGGTGGTGGTATCGCTGGCATAAGTACCGCTTTCGAACTTAAAGATGAAAAAGAAGTCGTCTTAATCGATAAAGGAAAAATTGGTTATGGAGTAACTTCCCACACCACTGGGAAGCTGACTTATCTTCAAAGTACGGTTTATACGGATATTGAAAATGTTCATGGCTTTAAAGTCGCTTTAAATTATTTAAATTCGCAAAAAGAAGCCATTAATCATATTAAAGATATTATCAGTAAATATAAAATTGATTGCGATTTAAGTCCAAACGATTCTTATTTATTTACTTATGAGAATAAAGAAAACTTAGATAAACAAATATCGTTCTTAAAACGCGCAAAAGTACCTTTTGAAGAAACTAAATTACCAATTAATATTCCTTCAATTTCAGCTATTAAAGTAAAAGATACTTATGTTTTTAATCCTCTTAAATACATAAATAAATTAAAAGATATCGTAAACAAATCGGGCGTTAAAATATATGAAAATACGACCGCTATAGATTTAGATAAAACTAATGATGGTTATATCATCAATACTAAAAATGGTCACATCAAAACAAAAAAATTAATCATCTGTACCCATTATCCATTTTTTGTCATTCCAGGCCTTATGCCGTTAAAATTATCGCTTGAAAAGTCCTATGCTTTATCCGCATCTTATAAAAATCAAAATTGGAATGCCATCAATATTGATAAGGAAACCTATTCGATAAGATTTTATCAAAATAATATTATCGTCGGTGGTTATTCTCATCCCTTATATAATAATTTAGATTATCAAAAAGAAGAGAATAAACTGATAAATTTTTTTAATAAACATTTTAATATTAAACCGCAAATGGTCTGGCAAACTCATGATCTAACGGCTCATGATTATTTACCCATGATTGGCTTTTTAAACAAAAAAGACTCTAACTTATTAATCGCTACGGCCTTTAATAAATGGGGTATGACTAATGGTGTTTTAGCCGGCACTATTTTAGCTGATTTAGTTTGCGGTAAAGAAAATAAATACGAAAATCTTTTTAGACTAAATCGTCAGCCATCTTTAGAAAAAACGCTTAATTTTATTACGAATAATTTTATGATCGGTAAAACTTATATCGGCACCAAATTATCAAAAAATAAACCCTTTTATAACCAAAGTTATGTTACCAAAATAGATGGTAAATCGTGCGGTGTTTATGTCGATGAAAATGGGAAAAAGCACGTGGTCAGTAATATCTGTCCGCACTTAAAATGTTCCCTTATTTTTAATAATAGTACCAAAACCTGGGACTGCCCATGTCATGGTTCCAGATTTGATATCGATGGCAATTTAATCGAAGGTCCAAGTGTCTTTGATATAAAAATTGAATAATTGTAGACAAGCTGCATATAATTGATTAGGTGATTATATGGCAAAAAAAGATAAAACAAAAGTGAAACCATCACGTTTATCTAGATATTTTAGTAGATTTTTAGTCTTAGTGATTTTAGTACTAGTTTCGTTAATTGTCTTAAAAGGCAATGCCAATTTACGTAATTTTATTAAGGAAAAGGTATTTAATAGTAACTTAAATTTTGCCTCCATAAATGAAATTTATAAAAAATTCTTTGGCTCATCACTGCCTTTATCTGATAATACAGAAAACACATCTACTGTTGCCGCGACAAAACTAGAATATTCAAAAACGCAAAAATACAAAGATGGCGTCCAATTAACCGTTAAAGAAAAATATGCCGTACCCGTTATGGATAGCGGTCTAGTCATTTTTGCTGGCGAAAAAGAAGGCTACGGGACCACAATCGTGATCCAAAGACCTGATAATGTCGAAGTTTGGTATGCCAATTTAGATAACGTTAATATGAGTTTATATGATTACGTCAAACAAGGTGATATAGTAGGGGAAGCTAAAGAAAAAACTTTATATTTAGTCTTTACTAAAGATGGAAAGGCCTTAGACTATAAAAAATACATTTAAAATCCATTTATTTTATTATATAACAGCCTTTATATGCATGATTACTGGCAATTTTAAAGGCTTTTTTATTTTTACGATCATCACCTTAGTTCATGAATTAGGTCATATTTTAGCCGCTTTATTTTATAAATGGCAGATTGAAAAAGTATATCTACTACCTTTTGGAGCTTTAACAGTGTTCCATGAAAAAATAAATAGGCCCTTAAAAGAAGAATTTATCATTTTAATTATGGGGCCTTTAATTCAAATATTTTTTGTCTTTCTTTTACTAAATATAAATTATAATCACGATATTTTAGCCTATAGTAATTTAATTTTATTTTTTAATTTACTGCCGATATATCCTTTAGATGGCTCTAAACTATTAAATATTTTTTTAAATAAAATCACCAGTTTTAAAAAAAGTCATTTAATAACGATTTACATATCATTTTTAACTATATTATTCATAATATTTAAAGTGAAAATAAGTTTAATTTTCATTTTAATCATTGTTTTTGTAACCATAAAAGTTTTTGAAGAATATAAAAACCACAATAATTTATTCAATGTCTTTTTATTAGAACGCTATCAAAACAATTTTAACTTTAAAAAAAGAAAATTAATTAAAAATATAAGCGACATGAAAAGAGATTATAACCATATTTTTTATAAAAACGGAAAATATTGTACAGAAAAAGAAATTCTCAGGAAAAGGTTTGACTTTAAAGGAAAAATATGATAAAATTCATTATTGTGTAGAGCCTCACTCTACAACCGCACAAAAAAGGTTTAAAAAACTAGAAATAGTTACCTTCATGGCGAGTCTTAGATTTTAAAAGGAGGTTATTTATGAAAGCAGTTATTGAAACTGGAGGAAAACAATATTATGTTAGCGAAGGCGCGATCTTATATGTCGAAAAATTAGATAACGCTCAAGGTGACAAAGTTACTTTCGATAAAGTATTAATGATCGATGGTAAAAATGGCAACCCTTATGTTAAAGGAGCTATCGTTGAAGGTAAAGTAATCAAACATGGTAAAACCAAAAAAATTACTGTCTTTAAATTTAGAGCTAAGAAAAAATATCGTCGTACTCAAGGTCATCGTCAACCATATACCAAGGTTGAAATTACCAAAGTTAGTGGAAAATAATGATTAAAATTAACGTTCAAAAAAATCATATTGATATAAAAGGCCATGCGATGTATGACGATTATGGTAAAGATATTGTATGTGCAGCCGTGAGTTCAGTAGTTATTACGACGATCAATGCTGTGTCAAGCCTTGATGAAAACGCTATTAAATATGAGATTAATGAAGGCTATATAAGTATTGATATCATTAAAGAAAGTGAAACTACTAGAAAATTAATAACAAATATGATTAAAATTTTAAAAGATTTAAAACAAGATTATCAAGAAAATATAAAAATTAATGAGGAGGTGTAAGCCATGTGGTTAAAATTAGATATCCAATTATTTGCTCATAAAAAAGGACAAGGTTCAACTAAAAATGGCCGTGATTCAGAATCAAAAAGATTAGGAGCAAAAGCCGCTGATGGCGAGTTTGTAACTGGTGGCTCTATTCTTTATAGACAAAGAGGCACGAAAATTTATCCAGGAACAAATGTAGGCATCGGTAAAGATGACACTATTTTCGCCAAAATGGATGGCATTGTTAAATTTGAAAGATTAGGAAGAGATAGAAAACAAGTTAGTGTTTATCCTAGATAAATAAAAAGAGAAATTTTTCTCTTTTTATTATGCTTTAGTTTAGTTATTAACTTAATTAATACATATATTATTTTAAGGGGCTATAAACTCCGAAAAGTATCTTTGTGTGATAAATAAGAAGTAAAGGGAAATTAAAAGAGGCTATAAAGTCTCTTTTAATTTGGTTAAATAATCTAGAGTAAATTTATAACAATCATTAAAGATTTGATCAAGTTCATCTTCCGTATATAACTTATAAGGCATATCATATCCAGCTACTTCGTTATTAATCCATTCATTTAAAAAATTAATGGTATTTTCGATATCCATTTGATTATAAGTAAAATCTTTTAATTCTTTTAAATTATCAAAAGTTTTATCACTCATAGAAACTATATGACCTAATTTATTTTCTAAAGCTAATTTTTGACCATATTTCCAATATTCCTGTTGTTTCATTTCTAAAGTTTCAAGGCTTTTGTTGATAGTTGAGCCATCATTTAAAATTATTTTCATGCCCGAATCGTTTTTTAAAAAGTGCTTGTTAAATGTATATTGATTATAAAACTGATCAGTAATTAAATGAACTAAAAAACCAAGAACAATAGGGTTATCTAATTTTTCTTTATATTTAGAAAGAAAATAGTCTAGGCTTATTTTATTATTAACCCGAAAATGACTTAAATTTTTATCGGTAATATTCGAAGCCTTAATCAGATATCCGTCTAAAACATCAGGTAAAACACTACCTAAAATAAAATCATCATTCAAATGTAATTTTTTATTTATTTTATTTGCTAGCGCAATATGAATAGGCCATGATGGCATAGTATCATCTCCCTTAAAAGTATATCATATAAGTATCATAAATGAAAATAAGAAAAGATAATTCTTTTCTTATTCCACCGTTACTGATTTCGCTAAATTCTTTGGTTTATCAATATCACAGCCACGTAATTTGGCCGTTTCATAACTGATAAGCTGAAGCGGAATAGCGGTAATCATCGGACTGATAAAGTCATTCGTTTTCGGAATCGTAGCAATATAATCAGCGCCACTAAATTCCTTGGCAATTTCATCAGTTGTCACTAATGTAATAATGGCACCTCTTGATTTTACTTCTTTAATATTACTTAAAGTTTTATCGGCAATCGCTTTATCAGTAACCACTGATATCACATTAGTTCCCTTGTCAATTAAAGAAATTGTTCCGTGTTTAAGTTCGCCAGCAGGGTAGCACATACTGACAATATACGAAATTTCTTTTAATTTTAAAGAGCCTTCCATACTTAAAGCATAGTCGATACCGCGGCCGATATAAAAGCTAATATTCTTTTTATATAATGCTTTAGCGATATTTTTATAATTTTTAGAAATCTCTTCTTCAAGATAACTAGGTAACGCCTCAAACGATTTAATAATTTCATTAGCTTTATTTTCGCTAATAATTCCTTGTTTATGACCAATATTTAAAGCAATTAAACTAAGGATTGCCACTTGCGCTAAATAAGCTTTAGTGGTCGCCACCGAAATTTCCGGGCCGGCTTTTATATAAATCGTTTCTTTAGCCTCACGTGCTAGAGAAGAGCCCACCACATTTACAATCGCTAACGAATCGACATTTTGTGACTTGATTTTGCGAAGCGAAGCTAACGTATCGGCAGTTTCTCCTGATTGAGAAATCAAAATAACTAATGTATCTTTATCAGTAAATAATTTTTGGTATCTAAATTCACTCGCAATATAAACGGTTACGGGAGTATTGGTATATTTTTCAATAATCGCTTTACCAACTAAACCAGCATGATAAGCGCTACCACATCCTACGATTTCAATTCGTTTATATTTAGTAAAATTGGGCATTTTTTTAAGCAAACTTTCCAAACCATGAATTAAAAATGGTTCGGTAGTATTTTTAATAACTGTCGGTTCTTCATGGATTTCTTTAAGCATAAAGTGATCATAACCATTTTTTTCAGCCACTTCTAAATCGCCTTCAAAGGTTAAGACATCTTTAGTAACGGCTTTCATATCGTGATAAATGGTTACCTCATCAGTGATTTTGGCAATTTCGTTATCTTCTAAAATAAGATATTTGTTAGTATATTTCAAAATTGCGGGAACATCAGAAGCAATAAAATGTTCCTTTTCCCCAACCCCAATAATTAAAGGACTATCTTTTCTAGTTGCATATAAAGTATTAGGTTCATCATCACATAAAATGCCTAAAGCATAAGCTCCAATTAATTTTTCCTCTGCTTTAGCAATAGTTTTTAAAACGTCTTTTTCCGAATTATAAGTAAAATCTAGTAACGCAGCAATAACCTCACTATCCGTTTCCGTTTTAAATTTGTAACCTTTTTTAATAAGCTCTCTTTTTAAAACCTCATAGTTTTCAATAATTCCATTATGGACAATAGTGAATTTATGCATACGATGAGGATGAGAATTTACATCATTTGGTTTGCCATGGGTTGCCCATCTAGTGTGACCGATACCGATATTAGAATGGATATTTGGTTTTAATTTTTTTTCTAAATTGGCAATTCTACCAGCCGTTTTAATAATTTCCGTGCGTTTTCCATTATAGTAAGCAATGCCCGCTGAATCATAACCGCGATATTCTAAAGCTTTTAAACCACTTATTAAAACTTTAATAGAATTTTTGTGACCATTATATCCGATAATGCCACACATATATAAAACTCCTTTCTTAAGATGATATATTTCTTTGTGAATTTAAAAATATATCTTACGAGCCTTATTACCCGTAACAAGATCCGCCGAATTACTCGATACTTGTTATCCTCGTCAGTTAAAAAACTCAGGCGCTAAGTAAATGCGCTACCAACATTTACCTTATTACCATTATATAAAATATTAACTAAAAACGCAAATGACAAACGCCTAATTTTGTCAAGGAAAATAGTCAAAAATCCCAAATTGGCATTTTTTTATATACCAAAATGGGAAATTCGCACAAAAAAATAAGCAAAAAAAGAAATTTTAAAAATTTACGGAAAAAAGAAGGAATTTGGGGTACTTTTAGGGTATGTTTTAAATGAAGGGGCTTAGAAAGGAGGAAACAATGGAAATATTAAAAACAAACAATTTAACGAAAGTCTATGGCGAAAGGGAAAGTGAAGTCAAGGCCCTGCAAAACATTAATATCACTATTAATGAGGGAGAATTAGTCGTTATCACTGGTAAAAGTGGGAGTGGCAAAAGCACGCTTTTACATCTTTTAGGAGGTGTTGATAATCCAACTAGTGGAGAAGTCATAATAAATGGCACCAACATTTATCAGTTAAAGGGGGATAAATTAACTAATTTTCGGCGAACTAACATTGGTATTATCTATCAGTTTTATAATTTAATTCCCGTTTTAACTGTCCGTGAGAATATTATTTTACCTGTATCATTAGAAGGTGCTAAATTAGATGAAAATTATTTTAACGAAATCATCAAGACCTTAGATTTAAAAAAACGCTTAAATCATTTACCTAATGAACTTTCTGGTGGCCAGCAACAACGGACAGCTATCGGTAGAGCCTTAATTAATCATCCCCAGATAATTTTAGCTGATGAACCGACTGGAAATTTAGATAGTAAAAACAGTAAAAAAATCATTGGTATGCTTAAATATTATAATAAAGAATATGGTCAAACCATTGTTATCGTGACCCATGACGAAAAAATAGCCGAAATTGCTGATCGCGTGATCAATCTTAAAGATGGAAAAATAGAGAAGGAAGATAAACATGTTAACCCTAAAGTATCTAATTAAAAATAAAAAACGCACGCTAATTACCATTTCCAGTGTTATTTTAGTTACCATTTTATTTTTGTGTATTGGTCTTTTGTTTTCCAGCATTCGAAATTATATGCTTGACGAAGTTATCACCACAAAGGGGAGTTTTCATGTAAAATTAGAAACCATCAAAGTTCCTAAAACCCATATTAAAAAAGCTGTCATTCATGATAAAACTACTTATATTACTTATGACGATATTCATAAAACCTATATTTATACAGAAAAATTATGTCAAAAACAAAAATGCACGAATATCAGTTATAATCGTGAACTGCTTTCGTTATATGGTGTTACTAAAAATGATAACATGCAACAAATGCTTTTCAATATTCTAATTACTATTTTAGTAATTTTAAGTTTTTCGATTGTAATTATTATTTATAATTCCTTTTCGGTTTCTATCATGCAAAGACAAAAACAATTTAGTATTCTTAAAAGCGTTGGCATGACGAAAGCGAAAATTAGACATATGATAATTGGCGAAAGTCTAATCATTTTAATATGTGGTTTATTTATTGGCTTTTTTATCAGCGTGAATTTTATGTTTATCGTGTTAAATATTATCAATAATTTATTATCTGATTTATTTACGCATAGTTTAAAGCTCTCATTTTATTTACCATTTGTCATGATACCTATGATTTTTGTCATATTAATTGTCATTTTAGCGGCGTTTATTCCCGCTTATAAGGCTAGCAGGCTAAATATTATCGAAAACCTTCATTATCATGATGAATATAAATATAAACCCATTAAGAGAAAAATGCCGATAACTTTAAAAATGGCTTATTTTAATTATAAAAGATGCCGGAAAAAATATCGTCCGATTGTTTTATGTGTGTTTATTAGTGTGATTCTCTATACCACTTTTAGTATGTATTTAAATTATGGCCTAAAAGCGCTTCATGATTTTAATACGCTGCCAAGCTATGATAGTGAAGTTACTATTTTAAATAGTAATTTGGATAAAAGTGAGGCTTTAAAAAAATTCGCTAAAGCAAATGCTTCAAAATACAATTTATTTAATAAATGTACGCTTACGGCGACTATTGATGATAAATACTACCGCTCTAAAAAATATCATAATCATAATTTACTGGTTATCGAAGGGGCTAGCGAATATATTATCAACCATCTAAAACAAGTGGAAACGAAAAATCATCAAATGGTTAAATTAAATCAAAAATACCTAAAAAATGATGTAACTATTAAGATTCAAAATAAAAATATTAATCTAAAAGCCA